>JAIPBY010000008.1 GCA_021738605.1 Chitinophagaceae bacterium
GACAATTATGGCAACACTTTCCGTGCTGAAGATGGCATCATAAAAGTCCGTTACGACAAGTATGAGCAGTTCAACAACCGCTACGGGCATCTTTTTTACAACAAACCTTTTTCTTATTTCAAACTGAGGTTTGATTACCGGTTTACAGGAATCTGGCGCAATGATGCCCCATCATACACGAAGATCAATTCTGGTGTCATGTATCATTCCCAGGATCCGCGCACAATACTCAAGGAACAGGATTGGCCCATCTCAGTTGAGTTTCAGGTACTGGGCGGATTGGAAGATGGTCTGTCAAGACCAACAGGAAACATGTGTTCCCCAGGTACGGATGTTTTCTTTCAAGGCAAGAAAGATCCCAGGCATTGCATCAGCTCATCTTCCAAAACCTATTATGGCGACCAGTGGGTGCATGCTGAATTGATTGTCTTGGGAGATTCATTGGTGACACACCTGATCAATGGCGATACTGTGTTGCAGTACACCAATCCACAGATCGGTGGAGGCGTTGCCAATGGTTATAACCCTTCCATTAAAATCGATGGAAAGCTTTTGAAAAAAGGATTTATCGCTTTGCAGAGCGAGGGCCAGGAGATTGATTTTAAAAACATTGAACTCCTTGACCTTTCAAAAAAATACAAAAACAAATGAGCAATCACGCCATCGAAAGGTTGGAAAAAATAATGGATGAACTGCGTGAGCAATGCCCCTGGGATCGCAAACAAACCATCCATACCCTCAGACAGTTGACCATTGAAGAGTGTCATGAATTGGCAGATGTAATTACCGATGAAAACTGGAAAGGCATTCAGGAGGAGTTGGGTGATATCTTACTGCACATTATTTTTTATACGAAAATTGGTGCCGAGCAACAACAGTTCAGCTTTGAAGATGTCATCAACGGGATTTGTGATAAATTGGTTTTTAGGCATCCCCATATTTACGGTGATGTGGTCGTTAAAGATGAAGAGGAAGTGAAAAGGAATTGGGAGAATTTAAAACTCAAGGAAGGCAAAACATCAGTGATGAGTGGGGTTCCAAGGTCTTTGCCACCGATGGTTCAGGCCATGAGAATCCAGGAAAAAGCCAAGCAGGTGGGCTTTGAATGGGAAAACAAAGAACAGGTTTGGGAAAAAGTGAAGGAGGAAATGGAAGAGGTGAGGGTGGAGGTTGAGCAACAATCTAACAAAATTGAAGATGAGATAGGAGACCTGTTGTTTTCTGTCATCAACTATGCCAGGTTCCTGAACATTGATCCAGACAATGCTTTGGCAAAAACCAATAAAAAATTCCTTACCCGGTTTCAGGCAATGGAAAAAATCATATCTGATAAAGGTCAGCGCATGACCGACCTTAACCTCCAGCAAATGGATGAGATATGGAATGATGTAAAACAATCGTCACCGCCGTAACCCCTTTAAATAGGCTTCAAAATCGGCGAGGCTGAAACTGGAAAGGTTGTTTTCTTTTTTCAACCCACCTTTCTGTGCAGCCAGCGTACCATAGCGGATATCATTGTAGCCTTCAACATTGTGTGCATCAGGATTGATGGACAAGAGCGCGCCTTTATCCTGAGCCCTGGCCACCCAGGTCCAGTCCAGGTCCAGCCTTCTGGGATGGGCATTGATTTCAATCACCACCTTGTTGGTTATGCATGCATCAATGATCTTTTCATGATCAAGTGGATAGCCCTTTCTGCTCAACAACAGCCTTCCTGTTGGATGGCCGAGGATGGTGGTGTATGGGTTCTCAATCGCTGTTATCACCCGCTGCATGGCCTTCTCTTCACTCATTTTAAGGTTGGAGTGAACTGATGCGATGACCAGATCGAAAGTGCTGAGCAGGTTGTCGGAATAGTCCAAAGATCCATCATTGAGGATATCGCTCTCAATGCTTTTGAAAATCTTGAATGGAGCATATTTCCTGTTCAGCTCATCAACGTATTGTTGCTGCGCTTTCACCCGCTCTTCAGTCAAACCATTGGCATAGAAAGCCGATTTGCTGTGGTCGCTGATGACAAGGTATTCAAATCCCTTGTCGATACAGGCCTTGGCCATTTCTTCAACGGTATTGGTTCCATCGCTCCAATCACTGTGGCTGTGGATGATTGATTTGATGTCTGTTGGTTGTACAATATCCATCACTGATCCTTTGATTGCCTTTTCAATGATGGCGGGGTCTTCCCTTAGAAATGATGGAATATAGTGTATGGATGCTGCTGTGAAGGCATCTTGATCTGTCTGCATGTCGTCCAATGAAGCGGGGTATCTGTTCAACCATTCATCAACAAATGCTTCAGCACCATTGAGGATAAAACTTCTTTTTTGGAGTTGTTCTGTTGTTGAAAATTGGAACTCCAACAGCACATTTTCAATGCCTTTTGCATGCAATACATCATCTGCAAAAGACGTTGCTTCAAAACCATTGTCCTTGAGGAATGCAGCAAGCTGCTGTTCGTTGCAATCCGTCACCCAGCAAAGTTTTTCAAGGGTAGGCATTTGTCGAACAAAATCTCCGCATAGCACGAATGTATTTTCGATGAACTGGGACGCCAAAACATCCTGCATGTGTAATGCATAGGTTTCAATGTCTGCAAAGAGGAAATGCCCCTGGTGTCGGAAATAAAACTCTATCGCTTCTTTTACATTCTTCTGCGTTTTCTCTCCAAATCCCTTGTAGAGCAGCAACCTGTTTTCGTTGCAGGCATAAAGGAGTTCTCCCAGTCCTTCAATGCCCATTTCTTTCCAGATAGTCGAAATCTTTTTAGGGCCGATGCCTTTTATCTGCATCATCTCCAACACTCCTTCAGGCGTTTTTGCAATCAATTCTTCCAGCGCCAATAGTTTTCCAGTTTCCAGTATTTCAATGATTTTTCTGGCAGTTGAATCTCCAATTCCTTTGAGTGATGCTATTTGCTCCTTAGGGATGGATTCCAGTTGCATGGGCAATTTTTCAATGGAAAATGATGCGCTTCCATATGACTTTGATTTGAAGCTGTTTTCCTGGTGAATATCCATCAATTTGCTTAGGAGACTGAACTGGTCGGCAATGGCGTAATTGTCTGGCATGTTGTGCAGTTGATCTTTGACAAAAAAAAGTCCCGCACGAAGCGGGACTCTATACTTTTAACTGTTGGAAGATTACTTTGCAGCTTTCTTCGGAGCAGCTTTAGCAGCTTTTTTAGGAGCAGCTTTCTTAGGAGCGGCTTTAGCAGCTTTTTTAGGAGCAGCCTTTGCAGCTTTCTTAGGAGCGGCCTTTGCAGCTTTCTTAGGAGCAGCTTTAGCAGCTTTTTTAGGAGCAGCCTTTGCAGCTTTCTTAGGAGCAGCCTTTGCAGCTTTTTTAGGAGCAGCTTTTGCAGCTTTCTTAGGAGCAGCTTTCTTTGCAGCCTTTTTAGGTGCAGCTTTTTTTGCAGTTGCCATTTTGTTTAGAATTTAATGGTTTAGAAAATGTTTAACGTAGTAAAAGTATAAACAGTTTTTCTAATATGCAAAAAAAATAATTTTAAGCAATGATTATCCGGCAGTTACAACAGGTGCGATAGATACAAATGTCTTGTTGTTCTTTGACTTCCTAAATTCAACAACACCATCAGATGTTGCGAAAATAGTCCAGTCCTTGCCTACGCCAACATTCTTACCAGGATGGTACTGTGTACCACGCTGACGCAAAATGATGTTTCCTGAAATAGCTGGTTGTCCTCCAAAGATCTTGATGCCAAGTCTTTTGCTGTGTGAATCGCGACCGTTCTTAACGCTACCTTCACCTTTCTTATGTGCCATGACGCTTGTTTTTTAAATGATGACTTTTAAATTGATCAGGCGATGCTTTCAATCCTGAGCTTGGTATACAATTTACGGTGTCCGATTTTTTTACGGAAACCCTTCCTTCTTTTCATTTTGAATGCAATCACTTTGTCACCCTGAACCTCACTGAGGATTTCAGCACTGACTTTAACTGTTACATCCTTTCCAATGGAAAGTTTTCCATCATTGTCAACAAGCAAAACCTCTGGGATTTCAATCTTGTCGCCTACACTTCCCTCAATGTGGGAAACATACAGCTGCTGTCCGGCTTCAACCTTGTACTGGTGACCTGCTATTTTTACAATTGCAAACATGATAATTCAAAATTTAGGAGTGCGAAGGTAAGCATAATTTAATTTTCCCCCAATTTTAAAACTAAAATTTCTTGGGGGCTATTTCTATTGGTTTGGGTGGGGGAGCCTATCTTTGTCACTTACACGAATGATTCAATATGAAGATCAAATCGTATCTGGCCAAGCCATTTGCAAATATCGTCTATAAAAAAGTTCAAAAATCCATGCGCTCTGCCTTGGAGGATCAGGAGAATATTCTGACAGCATTGGTAAAAAAAGGCAAGGTTGCTGAATTTGGAAAAGAGCATCATCTTGCTGAAGTATCTGATCATCAATCTTTTATACAAGCTGTTCCAGTCAGGGACTATGAAAAACTAAGTCCATACATCGCTAAAATCAAGGAAGGGAAGGCCAATATTCTTTGGCCAGGCAAGCCCATTTACCTTGCCAAAACCTCTGGCACCACTTCCGGAGCCAAATACATACCTATCACGGCTGATTCTATACCCAACCATATTGGTACGGCAAGGAATGCCTTGCTTTGTTATATAGCCACTTCAGGAAATGCCAATTTTGCCAATGGCAACATGATATTCCTTTCTGGCTCTCCTACGTTGGACCGCATTGGAGGAATCCCAACGGGCCGACTCAGCGGAATAGTCAACCACCATATTCCCAGTTACCTGAAAAAGAACCAGCTCCCTACTTTTGAAACCAATTGTATTGAAGACTGGGAGACCAAACTGGAAAAAATTGTTGAGGAAACAGTTTCCCGCAACATGACACTGATCAGCGGTATCCCACCATGGATGCAGATGTATTTTGACCGGTTGATGGAAAAGACAGGGAAAAAAATTGGAGACCTGTTTCCTGAGTTCAGTGTGTTGGTGCATGGAGGCGTTAATTTCAGTCCGTACCGCTCCAAGCTCATGGAAAGTATTGGTCGTAAAGTAGATACCATTGAAACCTTTCCAGCTTCTGAAGGCTTTTTTGCTTTTCAGGATACGAGGGAAGAAGAGGGGCTTTTGCTCAATACCAATTCTGGTATCTTTTTTGAGTTTATTCCTGCCGTGGAGGTTTTCAACGAGAATCCTACAAGGCTGTCATTGAAGGATGTGAAGATTGGCGAAAATTATGCCCTGATCATCAACAATAACGCTGGTCTCTGGGGTTATAATATTGGTGATACCGTGAAATTTGTTTCTCTTGATCCCTACAGAATCATCGTTTCTGGCCGCATCAAGCATTTTATTTCTGCATTTGGGGAACATGTGATTGGTGAGGAAGTAGAATATAGCCTCATCAAAGCAGCCAATGAAAAAGGAATCCGTGTTGTTGAATTTACGGTGGCCCCTATGGTAACACAAGACCAAGGCAAATCGTATCATGAGTGGTTTGTAGAATTTGAAGAGGATCCGCAAGACCTTGCCTCATTCGCAGCAGCAGTTGACCAGCAGATGCGGGCAAAGAATATTTATTATGATGATTTGATCCGTGGTAATATCCTGAAACCGCTGGTGATCACGCCACTTAAGAAAAATGCCTTCATTGATTATATGCGCTCACAGGGTAAACTGGGTGGTCAAAACAAGGTACCCAGGTTGAGCAATGACAGGAAGATTGCCTCAGAACTTGAAAAGATGGCCAACAACCCATAAATTTACCAGATGGAATTCGACTTCTCAGACCAGTTTGACGCTGAAGGAATCAATCCCCCTTCGATGAAGCGGGTGGGTCTTTTTGGTTCTACCGGTTCAATTGGGACGCAGACGCTTGATGTCATCAGGGCCAATCCTTCGCTTTTTTCAGCCACTTTGCTTACGGCCCATTCCAACCATGAGTTGTTGATAGCCCAAGCCTTGGAATTTTTACCAGCTGTTGTGGTCATCACACAATCCTCAAAATATGCATTGGTGAAAGAGGCCCTTTCACCCAAAGGCATCATGGTCTTGGCGGGTGAAGAAGCGCTTGAAGAAGCCGCTTCAATGGACTGCTTTGACCTGATGATGGCTGCCATTGTTGGCTTTGCAGGGTTGAAGCCCACCTTAAAAGCCATTGAAACTGGAAAAAACATTGCATTGGCCAACAAAGAAACCCTTGTTGTAGCTGGTGATGTGGTCATGGCGTTGGCTGCAGAAAAAGGGGTTTCGATTATTCCCGTAGATTCAGAACACTCCGCCATTTTCCAATGCCTAGTGGGAGAAGAATCCAATCCCATCGAAAAAATTATCCTCACCGCCTCTGGTGGTCCGTTCATAGGCAGAAAGCCCAACTACCTGGTGAATGTCAAAAGGGAGCATGCCATTGCCCATCCGAACTGGAGCATGGGCGCCAAGATTTCGATTGACTCATCAACCCTGATGAACAAAGGCCTTGAGATGATTGAAGCCAAATGGCTTTTCAACCTGGAGCCTTCTCAGATTGAGGTTGTCATCCATCCACAGAGCATTATTCATAGCATGGTGCAGTTCAAGGACAACAGCATCAAAGCCCAGATGGGCCTTCCAGACATGAAGTTACCCATTCAGTATGCCATGGCCTATCCCCAGCGGATTCCAAATGATTTTCCCCGGTTCAATTTTACGAAATCTTCCACCTTGAGTTTTGATCCTCCAGATTACAAGACATTCAGGAACCTCGGTCTTGCCATTTCTGCCCTGCACAAGGGGGGTAACATTCCTTGCATCCTGAATGCGGCCAACGAACTGGCTGTTTACGGCTTTCTCCAAAACAGGCTAGGTTTTCTTGACATGACGGAGGTGATTGAGCAGACCATGGCCCATGTTGCTTTCATTGAAAACCCAACTTTGCAAGAGTATTTTGATAGCGATGGGGAAGCCCGGAATTTTGCGGCTAGGTTGATCAACCTATAAGCTGGTTCTTCCACTTGTCCCATTTCAGTTGTCTTCCCTTCCATTATTCTTTATATTTACATCCTAATCTTTTACAATGAACTTAAACGTGCTGTTGGATATTAATTGGAGCGCAGTTGGTTTGCAAGCCGGACAACTGATTCTCTCCCTTTCGATACTGGTTATTCTTCACGAGCTGGGCCATTTTATTCCTGCCAAAATCTTCGGATGCAGGGTAGACAAATTCTATCTTTTTTTTGATCCTTGGTTTTCGCTTTTCAAAAAGAAAAAAGGTGAAACTGAATACGGTATTGGCTGGTTGCCCCTGGGTGGCTACGTCAAAATTGCTGGTATGATAGATGAAAGCATGGACAAGGAGCAGCTGAAACAGCCTGCGCAGTCTTGGGAGTTCCGCAGCAAGCCAGCCTGGCAGCGCCTGATCATCATGATCGGTGGTGTAACGGTCAATGTATTGCTTGCATTTTTTATTTATGCCATGATCCTCTTTACCTGGGGTGAAACCAAATTACCCAACCAAAGCCTTACCCATGGTGTTTGGGTGGTAGATACTGTTGTCAATGAAGTGGGGCTGAAAACCGGAGACAAGATTATTTCAGTCAACAGCGAGCCTGTCAAATATTTTGAAGACCTCAATGCTGCCATGCTGCTAGGAGAGAAGATGACAATTGACCGTGATGGTGACGTCAAAGACCTTGTCATTCCGGTCAATTTCATCGAGAAAATTGTTGAAAAAGGCAAGCGGTCTATTTTGTTGATGCCCCGTGTGCCTTGTATTGTGGGGGAAGTTGGTGTTGGTACGCCTGCAGCCAAGAATGGCTTGTTGGCCAAGGATAAGATCATTGGCATTGATTCCATGAAGATTGATTTCTTTGATCAGGTTAAGCCTGCTATTGTAAACAGGGCTGGAGACAGCATTGCGCTACATGTTATGCGCAGCGGAAATGAAATGGTTATCAATACTGTTGTAAATGCCGATACATCCATTGGTTTTTTCCCTGCTGTTCCCAGCATGGACGAGATGCAGCAACAGGGCCTCTATCAGTTTGAAACAAGGAAGTTTGGTTTCTTTGCTTCATTCCCTGCAGGCGTGAGCAAAACGTTTGACAAACTAGGTTTCTATATCGCCCAGTTTAAAAAAATCCTGAACCCATCTACAGGTGCCTACAAAGGCCTGGGTGGTTTCAAGTCAATGGGATCCATTTTTCCTAAATACGAATGGGACTGGGAAGCTTTCTGGAACATAACCGCATTTTTCTCTATCGTATTGGCGTTCATGAACCTCCTTCCCATCCCTGCATTGGACGGAGGACATGTGGTGTTTACTTTGATTGAAATGATCACCGGCAAAAAACCCAATGAGAAATTTTTGGAATACGCACAAATTGTGGGCATGGTTATCCTGTTTGGTTTGATGATTTATGCGAACGCCAATGACTGGTTGGGTTGGGGAAGAAATAAATAGCCTAAAGGTTCAAATAATAGGGCGCTAAAAGCAATTTGAATGCATCAGCATAGTCTGATGCATTTTTTTTGATGATGATGGTTTCTGTTTCGGCATTTCCTGTGGTTGCAGAAAATTGAACCATCACCCTGAATGGATCGTGAAAAGGGCTCTGTTTGACATCGGCAATGCTGGTAGGAAACAATTCAAATTGGCTGGCCATATCAAGGCATTCCGTTTTTCTATAAAATGGCATCAATACATAAAAAAAACCTTGGCTGCTCATCAGCCTCTTTACATGGGTAAACATCGAATAAATGGTAAGCCCATCGGCATGTCTTGCCAGATTGACGCCTGCCTGATCAGACCTGAGCTGCTTTTCGTAAAACGGTGGATTAGAGACAATCGTCTGGTAGGGTGTCTCTGTTTCCCAGTCTTTGATGTCGCCAAGTATCGGATTGATGATGCTGTTAAAGTGTGATCCATCTATGTTCTGGCACAACTGACCATGACAGGCAGATTCTATTTCAATGGCATCAACCTTGACTAACCTGTTCTGCGAAAGCATCAATGAGAGCAAACCCGTGCCCGCACCAATATCCAACAATGTTTCTGTAGAGGGTAATTTTGAATTAACCCAAGCACCAAAAAGGCAGGCATCTGTGGTGACCTTCATGGCACAATTGTCCTGATGGATGGTAAACTGTTTGAACCTGAAATAGGAATTTCCCATGGTGATCAAATATTTACCAAGCCGCCCTGGCTGATGCAGAAACGGTGAGTGGGCTGCTGATCCCTGCCATAAATTTATAATAGCCCGTGATGGCAATCATTGCGGCATTGTCGGTACAGTATTCCATTTCTGGGATGAACAATTTCCAATGGTATTTTTCAGCCATCTCCTGTATTGAATGCCTGAGTCCTTTGTTGGCAGAGACCCCACCTGCAAGGCAGATGGTTTTGATGCCCGTCTGAAGGCTGGCTTTTTTGAGTTTGTGCAAAAGGATGTTGACAATGCAATGTTGTGCAGAAGCGCAGATGTCTGGCAAGTGCTTGCTGATAAAATCAGGATCTGACTTCAATTGCTTTTGCAAAAAATAGAGAATGGAGGTTTTTACGCCACTGAAACTGAAATTGAGTCCTTCAATTTGTGGTTCAGGAAAATGGAACTTTTTAGGATCTCCTTCCGTGGCATATCGATCAATCAAAGGTCCACCTGGATAGGGCAGCCCTAAGAGTTTTGCAGTTTTGTCAAATGCTTCACCGGCAGCATCATCAAGGGTTTCACCCAGGATTTCCAGGTTCAGTGCATCCTTACAGAGCACAATCTGCGTATGTCCTCCACTGACTGTCAGGCATAGGAGAGGAAATTCCGGTTGCGGGTCGGCAATAAGATTGGACAAAACATGGGCCTGCATGTGGTGGACCTGTATTAAGGGAATCTCCAGCGATAAGGCCAGTGATTTTGCAAAGCCCGTGCCCACAAGAAGCGCACCGATCAGCCCTGGAGAGCCTGTAAAGGCAACGGCATCAAGTTGTTCAAGGGAAATGCCTGCAGCAACGATGGCCTGGTCTACAACCGGTACAATGTTCTGCATGTGCGCACGGCTGGCCAATTCTGGAACTACGCCGCCATATTGGGTATGGATCGCTTGTGTGGCAATGATGTTAGAGAGAATTTTTCCATTGTGGCAAACAGACGCAGATGTCTCGTCGCAGGATGATTCAATGCCCAGAATATAGGTGTCTTCACCTCTTTTCATTCCGCAAAGGTAAGGAGACTACCTTTGCAACGTATATGATCTTGTGGTTAGGGTTAGATGCATCAATTTTATCGTAACAAATGTTGGCAGATGTTGTAACTGTTAAGACAGTTTTTTCGTTTGCAATTACCGGGAAATAGTAATTGCCTCTGTTGTCAACAACAACGAGTTGATTGTTATCTGAGGGGAGTATTGAAATTTTTCCTTCCAGCTCGTGTATACATGATTTCAATGCTTCAGCATTTTCGTCTTTTGACAAGCTAAATACTGCTGAACTACCTAGGATGATAAATGTAATCAGCACAATTCCAGGAAGCTGTGATTTTTGGGTGATTTGTTTTGGCATCTTGATTTGTTTTCTTGGGCAGTTAAGTATTTGTTGTTAACAGTCCAAATCTACACTCAAGCCCTCGGTCTTTTTAAAATGATAGATTGCTTATTTAGAATATATGCGTAAAATTATTATCTACCTTGTTCTTAGTGGTCAAGTTAATTTTAATGCCTGCGAGAATAAGTAGGTAGCTTTATTTTGATCGAATGGCGACAACTGGGTCCATTTTAGCAGCGATCATTGCTGGAATGATGCCTGCCAACACCCCAATGCTTACGCAAATGGCAATTGCCAATGCCAGAATATTGGGGGATACGAAGATGGGGAAATTAAAAGCGCTGCTGAGGATTTGCGCCAAGACAACCACCAAGACAATGCCTATCAGTCCGCCAATGATGCAGATCAGTGAGCTTTCCAGGAGAAACTCAATCAATATGGTTCGTTTCTTAGCACCAATTGCTTTTTTGAGGCCGATGATGGGTGTTCTTTCCCTAACGGTTACAAACATGATGTTAGCAATGCCAAAGGCTCCTACAATAAGGCTGAGCAGGCCTATCATCCATCCACCCAAGTTGATGCTACCGAATAGTGAGCTGACGGCCTTGCTGAAGTCACTGATGGCATTGAGGGCAAAATCATCTTCTTCTATCGGTCCCAGGCGATGGATGGATCGCATCGCACCTTTCAGTTCATCCTTCAGTGCATCAGTGCTCATGTTTTCCGGACCCTTCACAATGATTTTGGGATTGTTAAACCTTTCATTGAACAACATTTGTTTCATGAACCGGTATGAAAGCACAATGCTTTGGTCGAATTGCCAGCCCTCAATGAAACTTTTACCCTGCTTTTTCATGACCCCCACGATAATGGCTTTCTTGTTTCTTAAGTCTACTTCTTTTCCAACTGCCTTTTCTGGATTGCCAAAGAGCTTTTCTGCATTGTCATATCCAATGATGATGCTGGGGCTGCCATAATCAAATTCCATTTGGTTGAGGTACCTGCCGTATTGGATGTCGATGGGTTGGATCTTGTCAAATTCTTCAGTGATGCCGTGGTAATTGATCCCATCCAATTTGTTGTTGTCAAACTCGATGAAAGACTGGGTTGAAAAATTGAAGACGATGTTGATGTCTGCACTGATTTTCTCCCTTAGCAATTTAGTTTCGATAAGTTTAGGACTGGGGCGGTTGACATATTTCCACCAGGGATATTCTGAACCACCCTGGTAATCCCATTTGTCAATATAAATTGTATTGGAACCAAGAGATTTTACGCCATCCTGTACGTTTTTCTCTAAACTGCTGACCGTGGCGAGTACGCCGATGATGCAAAAAATACCAATGGTTACACCAAAGAGAGAGAGGAAAGTTCTAAGCTTGTTTTTTCCCAACTCCTGCACCGCAAGCTTAAGGGTGTTCCACAATATTTCAAAGGTTTTCCTCATAATGCAAATTTACTTGATTTGCGGTAGCGAAAGTGTAAAAAATGGTAAAGGGATGTTGCGGATGACAAACGGGTGTCAGTGCATTTATAGGATGGCAGACAACCGATAACTTGTCATACCTTTGCCCACGCGAAACAATGAAGTACGAAAACGAAATAAGCAAACGCCGGACCTTTGCCATCATCTCACATCCGGATGCGGGTAAAACTACCCTGACTGAGAAATTCCTCCTTTTCGGCGGAGCCATTCAAACGGCAGGTGCAGTAAAGAGCAACAAGATCAAGAAGCATGCCACCAGTGACTTCATGGAAATTGAGCGCCAAAGGGGTATCAGTGTTGCCACCTCTGTAATGACATTCGAATACAGGGGAGTGCTGATCAATTTGTTGGATACGCCCGGTCACAAAGATTTTGCTGAAGATACTTACCGCACTTTGACAGCGGTAGATAGTGTTGTTCTGGTCATTGATGGGGTGAAAGGGGTGGAAGAGCAAACCAGAAAGCTGATGGAGGTCTGCCGCATGCGCGACACACCAGTGATTGTTTTTGTCAACAAGCTTGACCGAGATGGTAAAGATCCTTTTGACCTCTTGGATGAAATTGAAAAAGAACTCAAGATTCTATTGCATCCCCTGAGCTGGCCCATCAACTCCGGAAAGGATTTCAAAGGGGTGTACAGCCTCTACGATAAAAGTTTGCTGCTCTTCAATGCCAACCAGAAAGCAACTGCAGAAGACAGTGTGCAAATTGATAACCTCGATGATCCTTTGTTGAACAACCTGGTGGGTGAGAAAGATGCGGATCAACTCAGGGATGACGCCTCCTTGATTGATGGGGTTTATGGTAATTTTGACAATGAAGCCTACCTGAGCGGTATCAAGGCACCGGTTTTCTTTGGCAGTGCCATCAATAATTTTGGGGTAAAAGAACTGCTGGATACTTTCATCCGCATTTCTCCGGAACCCAGGAGCCGCGATACTACCGCCCGCCATGTGGATGTGCAGGAAGATAAATTCAGTGGATTCATTTTCAAGATACATGCCAATCTTGACCCTAAGCACCGGGACAGGATTGCTTTCTTAAGGGTTTGCTCCGGAAAGTTCGAACGGAACAAATATTTTCATCATGTTCGTCTTGACAGGGATGTACGGTTCAGTAATCCCTACAGCTTTTTGGCCCGTGACAAGGATGTGATTGAGACAGCCTATCCTGGCGATGTGGTGGGCTTGTTTGATACAGGAAATTTCAAGATTGGCGATACACTTACTGAAGGGGAAAATTTTTATTTTACCGGGATACCCAGCTTCTCACCTGAAATCTTCAAGGAGGTGGTTAACAAGGATCCGATGAAAACAAAGCAGCTGGAAAAAGGCCTGAACCAGCTTACCGATGAGGGCGTAGCACAGCTTTTCACCCAGCACAATGGCAACAGGAAAATCATTGGTTGTGTGGGTGATCTTCAGTTTGAGGTAATACAGTACAGGCTCTTGCAAGAATATGGCGCATCTGTTCAGTTCAACTCATTGCCTTTTTACAAGGCCTGTTGGCTGACTGCAGAAGACAAGTCAAAGTTGGATGAATTCACCCGATTCAAAACTGCGAACACTGTAATCGATAAGGATGGACATGTGGTTTATCTTGCCCAAAGTGACTGGTTCCTGAATACAGAAATTGCCAACAACCCAGGGATACAGTTCCATTTTAGCTCAGAGATCCATAAGTGATTTGCCTAAACTCCCGTGTAATTAAAAGGCGTAATCCTTTTCAACTCCTCTTTAACAGTGGCTTTCACCTTGAGCGTAGCAATAAATTCGTGGATTGTTGTCTTATCGATGGTTGTTTTGCCTCTTGTCAACTCCTTCAAAGCCTCATAAGGTTGTGGATAGTTTTCCCTTCTCAGGATGGTTTGGATGGCTTCTGCCACAACAGCCCAATTTCTGTCCAGGTCTGCCCGGATGGCATCTTCGTTCAACACCAGTTTTGACAGGCCTTTGTTAATGGAGTTCAATGAAATCATGGTATGCGACAGCGGTATGCCAATGTTTCGGATCACCGTTGAATCGGTCAGGTCTCTTTGCAGCCTTGAGATGGGGAGTTTGGCAGAAAAATGTTCAAACAGCGCATTGGCTATGCCAAGGTTGCCTTCTGCATTTTCAAAATCGATGGGGTTGACCTTATGGGGCATGGCCGAAGAACCGACTTCGCCCTTTCTTGTTTTTTGCCTGAAATATTCCATTGAAATATAGGTCCAGACATCCCTGCAAAGGTCAATCAGGATGGTATTGATCCTTTTGATACCATCAAAATGAGCGGCCAGGTGGTCATAATGCTCAATTTGTGTAGTGTATTGCTGGCGTTGAAGACCCAGTTTGCTCTCGCAAAATGCATTGGCAAACCTTACCCAGTTGGTTTTGGGATAGGCCACGAGATGGGCATTGAAATTGCCCGTTGCACCTCCAAATTTACAAGAGTAGGGAACCTGGTTCAGCAGGGAAAGCTGGTCTTCAATCCTCTCAACAAATACCATGATTTCCTTGCCAAGATTGGTCGGAGATGCTGGCTGGCCATGGGTTCTGGCCAACATGGGAATGTTCTTCCAGCTGCTGGCCAGTTTCCTAAGGGAAAGACTGAGGTTGCTGATGGCGGGTAGGTACTCGTTTTCCAAGGACTCCTTCCACATCATCGGAACAGCCGTATTGTTCACGTCTTGTGAGGTGAGGCCGAAATGAATGAATTCTTTCAAATCCCCCAATTCGTGTTTCTCCAACTCTTTTTTCATGTAGTATTCCAGTGCCTTCACATCATGGTTGGTCACCTTTTCCAGGTTTTTGATTTCCATGGCGGTTTCGGGGCTGAAATCCAGGTATATTTTTCTCAGCTTGTTTGCATTGGCCGCGCTCAGGCTGAATATTTTTTTCTGTGAAAGGGCGATGAAATACTCTGTTTCAACCCTCAATCGGTACTGCATCAGTGCGAATTCTGAAAAATATGCTGACAGAACCTCTACCTGTGAACGGTAGCGGCCATCAATAGGAGAAATGGCTGTAAGTGTATTGAGTTCCATTGTAAGGCTTAATTGGTGTAAATTTGCGGCTAAATTACGTCAATATCTTGGAAAGGAAAATAAGGATAGGTGCAGTGAGTTATTTGAATACAAAGCCATTGCTGTATGGTTTAGAGCATGGCCAGTTGAGTGATCAAGTTGAGTTGGTGCTTGACTATCCTGCAAATCTGGTCCGTTTGTTGAATTCAAACCAAATTGACATAGGGTTGATACCCGTTGGTGCACTTCCTTCTTTGGGAGATTATCACATTATATCTGACTATTGCATTGGGACAGAGGGAGAAGTTGCTTCAGTGGCGGTGTTCAGTGAGGTGCCCATGGAAGAGATTGATACAGTGTTGTTGGATTATCAGTCAAGAACCTCAGTCATGCTGTGCAAGATCTTGTTTGAAAAGCACTGGAAGAAAAAAGTTCAATTCATTGACGCCAAAGACGAATCCTACATTGAAAACATCCGCGGAAATGTGGCTGGCCTTATGATAGGAGACAGGGCACTGAAAATCAGGGATGCGTTTAAATACATATTTGACCTGGGATTGGGTTGGAAAGAAATGACCGGGCTGCCGTTTGTTTTTGCGGTGTGGGTAAGGAAAAAGGAAATAAGTGGAGAATTCATTCCCTTGTTCAACGAGGCCAATGGAATGGGATTAAGCAAAATAAATTTGATAATCGATCACAATAATGAATCAAGTTACCCAATGGATATGTATTTTCGGAAAAATATTTCCTATCGATTAACCGAAGATATGAGGGAAAGCATGAGTCTCTATTTATCATATCTAAAAAACATTTGATTGTTTGCCATTTCTTTTTTTCAAAAGTGTGATTATGCTGAATAGAAAAAAAAGCAACTGTCATTCAAATTTAAAATTTAATATCAATGAGTTCAATTTGGAGAAAGGTAAAACAATTGATTGCCAATAAAACCTATTCATTAAAGGGGATTGTCAAAGGACATCATCTTATGACATATCGAGGAGTGCCCTGTATCAAGTGTCCATTTGATTATGTTATTTATCAAATGATACTGAATGAAGTCCGTCCTGATTTGATCATAGAAGTCGGCACAAATTGTGGTGGCAGTGCTCTTTATCTTGCAGATATTTTGGAAAACATTGGAGGAGGTGAAATTCATACCATCGACATAGATGATCGAGCCTACGACTTGGTAAAGAAGAATCAGCGCATTAAATTTTTTCACAATGGATGGGAGGGTTATGATGTTGAAAATACAAAGGGCTTCAACAAAATCCTTGTCATTGAAGATGGTTCGCATCAATTTCAATCAACCTTGGGTGCATTGAACAAGCTGGGTCATCTTGTTTCAAAGGGCTCCTATTTAATCGTTGAAGATGGTATAGTTGATGCATTGGGCCAGTCCGATGACTTTGGTGGCGGTCCGGTTAAAGCAATCAAGCAGTACTTGAAGACCAACACTGATTTTCTAATTGATGATCAATGGATCAACATGTTCGGAAAGAGTGCAACGTTCAACACGATGGGCTATTTGAAAAAAATAAATTAGTTTTTTTCAACTTTTGAGCGCTACATCGAGCGCATCATTTTCCCGGCTTAACAAAGATATTTTTCAAAATTCTAAGTGGTGAGAGTACTGCATATCCAACTTTGTAGCGGATTGACAAGCTTTTGAACTGAGCCGTGAGCTTATCGATAAAGTTCGGTTCAATGAAGAAACTCTCTTTTTCCAGATCTTGTGGAATACTGAGGTCTGCATTGCTTGCAATGACGATAGTATACTCACCCTCCGGTCTTGCTGTTTGTTCTACTTTGTTGAAATTTCCGCTGTACCAAATTTTGGGCGAATCGGTTTTTGATGATTCATTGTATATATAAGATCCAGTAATGAATTTTTGGTTAAGTATTGTTGTGTTTGAAAAAAAACGCTTGATGAGGTCAACAAATTCTTTTTTATACAACTCCTTGACATGGAACTTATTTTTAACACCTTTAAGATCCGTATAAACATATTTGTCTGGGGTGGATATAACAAAGACTCCATCGGGCTTAAGGACTCTCTTGATTTCTGTGATCATTTCATCATGCTTGTCATGATGCTCTATCGTTTCAAAACTGACAACTACGTCGAAAGTTGAATCTGGGAAGGGGATATTGGATGTGTCTCCTTGAGCAAACTGGATGTTTTCAGCAGTGTATTTTAATTTTGCCTCTATAACTGTTTGGTTGTCTATGTCTACGCCTGCAATTGTTTTCGCAAATTTTGATAATAAATTTGTTCCATAACCTTCTCCGCAGGCAATATCCAGTACTGTTTTGCCGCTGCAAAACATTTCTGCTATTTTATAACGATGAAGATGTTCTGCCATGCCTTGGCTTAAGTCTCCTTGTTCTAATCGTTCTCCAGTTGGATTTTTTGAAAACATAGTTATATTATTTTGTAATTGACCGTCTTTGATTAATTGAATTTATGGGTAATCCTATCAACAAATAGTTTGAGGATTGTATTGTAAGCTGTCCTTCTTTCAGTGTATAAAATTTTATTTTCTGATATCAATGCTGCTAAATTTCTAAGGTACCAATCTTGGTGTTTATTTAGGATGTATTGAATGATAATTTTTCGGTTGGGCAGTGTTTTGTTTTTATGTGTTGATTTTTCAGTTTGCCTGTAAAAAAACAGCACTTCCTTGATCACATGAACCGTCCAGTTTTGTTGGGTGATTCTGATGTAAAACTCCCAATCTTCATATCCCAATGTCATGGATTCGTCATACCCGCCAACGGCATCCCAACATGATTTTCTGACCATTGCACAGGCTGGGCATTCACTGCTGAACAGGAAGTTGTATTGATTCCCACCACGGGGCTTTGAGATTTTATTGTCCTTGCCAAACATTTTCATGTGGCTGGTTACAACGGCAACTTCAGGGTTTGCATCCAGCACTTTCAATCCTTTTTCAAAGAAACTTGCCTCAAAATAGTCGTCTGAATCCAGGGCCACAATGATATTACCTTTTGCATGCTTTACGCCAAAATTTCTGGCCGAAGACATTCTTCCATTTTCCTTGTGCAATACCGTAGCCATTCCCGGATCAATTTTGCTCAGCAAATCCAAGGTGAATGGGTCAGTTGACCCATCATTTACAATGATGGTCTCGAAATGTTGAAAGCTTTGTTTTTTTAAATGCAGCAAAGTTTCCTCAAGGTAAATGCCGTCATTATAGCAGGGGATTACGACTGAAATAAAGTTTTCGAGATTGTTGTTGGACATTTTCTTCAGTTAAATGTCGACAGTCCTTCCATGTCATCGTTTTAAGAATGCCAGTAGATTGACTATCTTTATAAGGCCAAAAATACGATTTAATCTGTCTGTCCATGGTCTCCATTTGTGTTCCCGCCTACAAAAAACCTGATTTTGTCATTCGGCTGCTTGATGCTGTCTTGTTGCAGGACTACAAGGAGGTTGAGGTGGTTATCACTGATGACTCTCCCAATGACGACATTCAACAGGCAATTGCACCCTATTCAGGTCAATTGACCATCCAATACTTCAGGAATGTTCCTGCTCTGGGCAGCCCAAAGAACTGGAACAGTGCCATTGACCACTCAAATGGTGATTTTTTCATGTTGGTTCACCAAGACGACTGGTTTGAGAATCCCAAGGCAATTACCAATTTTGTAAATGCATTGACGTACCAACCTACTGCCTCTTTCGCTTTTTGCATGAACATTGCTAAGAAAGCCAATGGCGAATACATGGTTTTACAGGCCATTCCATCCCTTTTGTATAACCTGAAGTCATATCCAAATAGACTTTTGTTGGCCCAGGTCATGGGGCCACCCAGCAATGTAATGTTAAGGGCTGAGGTGAAGTCTGTTGTACGCTACGATGAAAAATTCATCTGGCTCGTGGATGTTGATTACAATTCCAGGCTAATCAAAGCAGGCTTTGATTATGTTTATCTTGATCAACATCTTGTGACCATTGGGTTGCACAAGGACCAGACCACTGAATTCTGCAGAGACAATGAAGACATCATGTTCAGGGAAAACATATGGTTTGCCCAAAAAATTGGACCATCGGCATTTCGAGATATCAAAATCTATGATTATTATTGGCGATTGCTCAGGAATTATGGCATTCGCAACATGCATGATTTTTGTGCCAATCAACTGGATCCATCGGAGATGCCTGACCCCATCATGTTTATGTTGAAATGGCAATCCCAGATTCCCTACCTCATGTTGAAATTTGGACCCAGTTCCAAATTATTAATGGCAGCCAGCTATTTTTTCTCTGCTTTCAGGAAATAACCTTTGAGCATCAGCGCTTTTTTCTCCACAAGATGCCAGGAGAGTATCCCCAGCAATAAACTCAGGATTGAACTAGAAACCAACAATACCGTTGTGCTTGGTTTTAAAAAGTAGATCGTGAATTGTTGTATGGGGAAAGCGTAGAGGTACATTCCATAGGAAGGGTCTCCGATGGTTTTGTGAATCCAGGCGGCCAATGAAGATTTTCTTTTTCCCAGCCAGATGATCACAAAACCCAACGGTCCGATCAGGATCAGCCTGTCCAATGTAAAAATAACAGCAACTAGTATTAAAGCCAGGCATACTAAAAGAATCGATTGCTTGTATGCGAGAGATTCCCAATTCAAACAAGCCAGGAAAGACCCTGCCAAAAAATAGCTGGCCAGCTCGACCATAAGGTCCATTTGAATGGGCTTGTTGATGCTATGCAACCAATCAGAAAAAAACAATTGTAGAACAACCAGACTGAGCAAAAGAAAAGAAGTTAAAATGGCAGGTATCCTCTTTTTGCTTTTGAAAGGGAAAATTGCTAAAATCATGAGATAGCAAAGGAATTCAAACCTGATTGTCCAAAGCGAGCCATTGAGTGCCGTCGACTTCATGTTTTCAAAGACCCCTGGAATGTCAAAATGGGAAACGAACAGCAGGATATTGTCCAGAAAATAGGAATAGATTTCCGGGTTCAAAAAATAGGGGATGTCTTTTTTAGGGTAGACAAAATAGGTTGCCAAAAGTGATATGAATACCGCAACAATCAAGCCTGGAAAGATTCTCAGTAATCTTTTTGTAAGATACTCCACCAGGGACCGGCTTCTGATCAAGCTCTGAAAAATCAGGTATCCACTGATGACAAAAAAACCTTTTACGCCGATATAGGAAAAAATAAGGTAATTGTTGGTGGCCCACCCCAGTGGATCACTGATGCTGGAGCCATTCAAAAAATAGGAATGTGAGATCACTACAAACCAGGCAAAAACAATCCGCAAGACATCAAAATTATTGACCTCCCTGGGGGGCGTGATATTATTGGACATGTTTTTTGCCATGTGTTTGTTGCCTTGCAAATATATCCTGTTTGCCTTTATTGGGCGTTTTGATTTCCATGTACAGCGTTTATTTGTATCTTTCAAACATGTTGTTGTCGATCATTATTGTAAACTTCAATTCGGGGGACCTGATTGCTGATTGCATCCATTCGGCCGAGCCAATGTTGATGGATCCGGCAGTGGTGGAGTGGTTGATTGTTGACAACAGTGGCAATCAGAACGATAAGGAGCTGATTCAGCGTCAATTCCCAACTGTACAATGGTTGGACATGGGATACAATGCAGGCTTTGCCCGTGCCAATAACGCAGGAATGCGTGCATCAAAAGGCAAGCTGTTGCTATTGTTGAATCCCGATACCTTGTTGAAGCCTGGGGTGATCTTGTCTGTCTGCAACCGGTTAACGGCATCCTCCTATGTTGCAGCTGGAGTTCAGCTGGTGCATCCCAATGGGCAGCCTCAATTTTCTGGTAGCTATTTCATGAAGGGAGGGCTGAATCATTTGTTGCCATTGCCATATTGGGGTGCACTCCTTAAGAGCATTGTTTCCTTGTTTGTCAAAGAGAAGCCTGCTTTCATTGAAGTGCCTGCCAACCAGGAACTAGATTGGATCAGCGGTGCTTTTCTCATGGTAAAACGAGAAGCGTTTGAACAAACCCAGGGGATGGACGAATCCTTTTTTCTCTACGCAGAGGAAGTTGAATGGTGCAGCAGGTTGGGGAAACTGGGCAAATTGGTCATATTCGGTGATCTGCAAACAATTCACCTGATTGGTCAATCCATCCAGGAAGCATCAGGTGCTGCAGACAACAGCTATACAAACCTGTCAGACAAAAAGGGATTTCAGTTAATGGTCTCCAATCACCTGAGGATCAGAAAGCAATATGGTATTTTCTGGTTGTTTTTTCAGCTCATCAATCATGCATGGTCAGTGCCATTTTCCCTGTTAATTGGAGTGATGGACTATTTGATAAAGGGTAAATCACTTAAAGATGGCTATTCAAAATGGCATAGATTTTCATCCAATATTGTTAGGCTTTGGGTCTTGATCCCCAAGCTGCTGAAGCCGGAAAATCATTTTTTCAAGTACCTGTGATGGGATCGATTTATCTGTTAAGAAGGCCAAGCATCGCATCTATCCTGAACTGAATTACTTTCCAGGACTGAGCAGCCTTGCCCATCATGGCATATTTGATTCCCAATACGACTGCCGCGCCCAGCTTGAAACAGTACTCAATCAATTTCATTGTATAGCTAAGGGAAGAAATGGATAGGGTTCTTACCCTTTCGCCGCGGCCAATACCGCTGGCAACCCGGTATAAATATTCCTTCGTGAGTTTACTGGTCTCTACCACATGGTAAACAATGATATTGGGGTCGTAATATATTTCCTCTCCGAGACCTATTACCTTGTAAAACAGTTCTTTCCCCTCGCCACCAATCCTCAACGTGCCAACCACGCCTGGAAGGGTTGTATTGAATCCTCCAATCTGGTCAAAAACAGATTTTTTGATGATCATGTTGGATTCAAGGGGATATTTTCCTTTTTTGAATGCACAGGGAACCTGCGAATAATCAAAGTTGCCTACAAGCGATGAAACATAGTAACTCATCCAAACGGGTTTCTCCGGGATGTACTTTGGGATGATTTTCCCGCCAAACCCAACAATGGTGGGCTTCTCCTGGGTATGTCTGATGATGTTGGCAACAAAATCAGGGAAAGCAACAGCATCATCATCGATAAAACAAAGCCAGTCAGTCTTGGCATGAGCAGCACCGGTATTTCTTGCAAAGGAGGCACCTTGTTGAAATTCGGTCAGGTATTGAAAATTACCCTCAGGATGATTTTCTCTCCAGGTTTTATATACTGAGGGTGTACCATCTGTAGAGTTGTTGTCTACCAGTAACACTTCGAAATCTGAGCTGCTGGCAGTTTGGTTGTACAAACTATCAAGCGCGTCTCCAATGTATTGAGCACGGTTATAGCTGCAAATGACAATGGAGAGTTTCATCGTCTGAAAGGATTAGGCATTCTTTTTTTGTTTCCTGAATTCGATGAAACCAATGACAAACAACAACGCCCAAAGAAGGATCGAAGCTGTATTGGAAACCAATTTGGCTGTAGCAATCGAAGCAGGTTTGAGCTCAAATCGGATCTCATGTTTGCCGGGAGGAATGGCCAATGCCCGCAAAACATAATTGACTTTCACGATGGGAACTTCCTTGTTGTCGATGAAGGCTTTCCATCCAAAGGGATAGTAAACTTCACTAAAAACGGCCAATTGTTTTGTATTGGTGGTTGCATTATAGCTGATTTCATCATTGCGGTTGGCAACCAATTGGATGGATGCAGTACTGTCAAATACTATTCCATCAAGCTCACTGGTTTTGTCTTTTTCTTCCACAATGGCGGTGTCTTTTGGATTGAAAAAACTGAGCGCACTCATCACTTCTACAGGTCCTTTTTTTACCTCAATTCCTTTTACAAACCAGGCATTGCCAAGTGCCTCTTGATTGGCTACTGTATCCGTTGCAATGTTGCCTGTGATGATGTATTTTGTATTCATCATGTTAGCGGTTGGTCTGCAGTCTGGAAATTTATACCATTGGTTTTCAATCAGGTCTTGGTAAATGCTCAATTTCGCAGGATTGTAGCCGCCAACTGATTTATGGTGATAGGCTATCAGGGCGCCTTCGTTGAACGCCTTTTGAACACCACCCCTCAGGTCCAGTACGCGGTAGCTGGTTGTGTCTTTTTTGAGGGCAATGTCCAGTTCGGTGAGCGAAAAAACATTTTGATTTTCATCGGCTTCAATGAACTGGTCGTGTTTCAGGTATTTGGTATTGACCTGGAACAAATCAATCAGGGTCAATAACCCGATGGCAGACAGGAATATTGTTTTACTGATGCTTTTCTTGGCAACAAGGAAGATCAAAAGAAGGGCAAGTCCCATGAAAATGAAGCCTCTTGTGAGGTCAGACATGATCATTCCTTTTCTGTCGGCAGCCAGCGCATCCGTAAATGACCTGACGGGCTCAAGAAATGCGGCACGCTGGTTCTGGTCAGGAATTTGCATCACCTGGCTCATCAGTTGCTTGTCTCCTTCAGTTTTAAAGTCGGAACTCATGTAGAGAAAAAGAACGATACCCAAAACCAATCCTAATCCGATGAATCCGGTACGGTATTTCTTGAATATCTCTTTGAAGTTATTTTCATTGGTCATTGCCTCCATGCCATACAGTGCCATGATGCCTACCAAAAGGGTAGGGATGACCATGATCATGCTCGGCGCCCTGAATTTATTGTAAAGGGGGAGGTAGTCAAGCATGAACGTATTGAAAGCCAAAAAATAAGATCCTGCGGCCAACAAGATGGAAAAAACAAGTGTTGCCAAGATCCACCACCTGTTAGGGTTGGCTTTCATGCCAAGTCCAATAAAGGCAAAGAAGCAAATCAAGATACCAATGTAAGGAGGTCCGGCGGTGAAGCCAATTCCTCCCCAGTAAAATTGCATGAAGGATTGGAGCTGTTGTGCAACTTCCTGTGGCATTTGTTGCAATGCTTCAACGGCTTTTGTCTTTTCAAGGTCAACTGTATTGGGATCGCTTGATCCGCCATAGATGTTGGGGAACATCAATACCAGTGATTCAGACAGGTACATGCTATAACTCATGGCATAGTCTGCGCTCAGGCCGGTTGATGATGCCTTTCCTTCCTTGATGGCCAAAGCGCTTCCACCCCTGATGGATGCCTTTCCATATTCTGCAGTGCTGACCAGCATTACTGCGTTGACGGCCAATCCGATCAAACCTGAGGCAAGTCCGAACCCAATGGTTTTGAGCACATGGGCATAGTCTTTTTCCTTCATCCAAATGACCAGGTAATACAAAGACATGAACAAGACGATGATCATGCCATAATAATTGATTTGAAGATGGTTGGCCTGAACAAACAATGCCGTGGCAATGGCTGTCATCAAAGCACCTATCAGGTATTTGCGTTTGAAAATCAGGAGTACTGATCCGATAAACAAGGGCAGGTATCCGATGGCATGCATTTTGGTCATGTGCCCAACGGTAACAATGATTGGATTGTAGGTGGCATAACTGTATGCCAAACCGCCAATGATGCTCACCAGGGTGCTGAATCCAAGGACTTGTGCCAGAAAATAGAAGCAAATGCTGGCAAGAAAAAACAGTCCAACAGGTTCGGTAAGTTTCAAGGTGAACAAGGCATCAAGCCCGCCAATGGAGTAAGTACTTACCGGAATACCTGTGATTTGATAGGTGGGCATTCCGCCAAACATGCTGTTGGTCCATAGCGGAGTTATTCCATTTTTCTCTCTGTACTCAAGTGCATCCTGAGCCATGCCCTTCCACTGTGTTACGTCAGATTGTTGTAGAACCTTTCCCTCCAGTGCTGGTTTACAGTAGATAAGAGCAACAATGAGAAATACAGCAACAGCAATCAGGTGAGGGTAGATGGCCTTGAAATTGATACTTTTCATTTACGATATATTGAAAATTATAATGTGTTTTATGATAGATGACAAATATATCAATTATCATTCAACACGGTTTTATTTGCTGCCCTCTTTCGTCTATTTTAGTATCTGTGTTATTGATCATTATT
>JAIPBY010000009.1 GCA_021738605.1 Chitinophagaceae bacterium
CATAATAAGCACCTGCATGAAAAAGAGGATCCATGGTGAAGCTGGGCCTGCTGTTGAGGTAAAAAGCATTGGGGCACCAGGCAACCATTTCGCCGGTATTCTCAGCAGGAAATACGTCATCCGGCCCAATAGCCTTCTGTGGATTCAACCGAACAGAAATTGGTGTGGCTTCCCGATGCGCAACAATCATTTCGTCACGCAGGAATCCATCACAGCCTTCCAGCGAATGGATAAAATCTTCCCTGAGCAACATCAGTTAAAAATGGCTGACGCAGCCTTTATGGTTGAATCAAAATCCGCTAAGGTAGAGGCAAGAATGCGGATTCTTTCCTGTGCTTCAGACCAGTTGCCTTCCTCAATTCCCTCTCTTATGCCTGGAAGGGTTTTTACTCCATAACCGGTATAGAAACCGGGTGCATAAATCTGGTGTCTGTACCAGGGTCTTCTTGGCAAACCCTTTTCGGAAAGTAGCTTTTGTTCTGCCTGATAAAGGATGGCATTCAACTTATCCAATTGTAACACATCCAATTTATCAGCCCCCGACAATCGTTTTTTCAACGCTTCGGTATCTTTTTTCAAGGCTGCCATTGCATTTTCAACAGGGCTGAATTCAAGAAAAGGTACTGGCGACTTGGGTTTAGCCAAAGCGAATTTCAATTGGGGATCAGCAGCGAGCTGGTATATTTTGTCGTTGATGAGTTTATTTTCCATTTCAGCATCGCTGCGAAGCTGCTCTAACATGGCCTTCAGGTCTGTGAGGTATTCTGTAATGGTTCCTGTAAGCGTGTTATATTCAAATGGCAAAACATCAGCATTGGCCAGGCGCAACATGGCCCGACCAGCCGTTTTGGCCAAGGCGGTTCCATAATGGTAGCCGGGGTCTTTGAAGCGCGTGAAATGATCATAAGAGTCGTAAATAGAATGGTATTCACCGCCACTGCCTTCGCCACCAAAGCCAATGTTGGCGGAGGGAATGCCAAGGTGTTGAAAGAAAGGCGAGTAATCAGACCCTGCACCAAGTGCACTGATTTTCATGTACCTGTTGCCCAGGATTTTAGCCTTCGCACCCCGGTCTGCGGAAGCCAACGTTTTAGCATATTTTCTTTCCAGCACACTTACACCTGTTTGTGGATCTTGCACATCAGCAGCCACTTCATTGAAAAAGTTTTCAAGGGCATGTGATCCGCCAATTCCCAAAAACCCTCTGCTGTTTCCATCTGAATTAAGGTAGGCCACAGTTTTCTTTTGTAATTCCGCCGCATGGTCTTCCACCCATTCTGTGGATCCCAACAAAGCTGGCTCTTCTCCATCCCAGGCGCAGAAAACCAGTGTGCGTTTGGGTAAAAATCCTTTCTTGGCCAATGCGCCAATCACCCTTGCTTCTTCCATTTCTGCCACCATGCCACTGATTGGATCTGCTGCTCCCATGTTCCAGCCATCATGGTGATTACCCCTGATGACCCACTGGTCAGGGAATTGGGACCCTTGCATTTTTGCGATGACATTGTAAAGGGGCTTGATATCCCAGTTGAATTCCAAATGAAGCCTGACCTTGCTTGTGCTTGGCCCTGCGTGATAGGTAATAGGCAAACCGCCCTTCCATCCATCAGGAACGACAGGCCCTTTGAGGGATTGCAACAAAGGAAGGGCATCGTCATACGAAATGGGCAATACCGGTATTTTCATGATGGTTGTCACCTCATCACGGCCCAATCGCTTTGCATTCAGCGTTGAACCATAACCAGGTGTAGTTGGATCGCCAGGGTATACAGGCATGTCCATGACAGAGCCCCGTTGAACGCCCTGGCCTGGCCTGTAGGGACCTTTTGGATATACATCACCTGCAACAAATCCATCATCCGAAGGATCAGAATAAATGATACAACCGATTGCGCCATGTTCGGCAGCAACCTTGGGCTTGATGCCCCTCCAGGAACCTCCATATTTTGCGATGACTATCTTTCCTTTTACACTGATGCCCATTCTTTCCAGCTCCTCATAATCTGCAGGAATTCCCCTGTTTACAAAAACAAGTTCAGCAGTAACATCGCCATCGGCAGAATAAGCATTGTAGGTAGGAAGCTGTTCTGATTTGATTCCTGAGGTCTTGTCTTCTGGCATGGCTGGCTCTTCAAGCCTGGCTTTGTAAGGCTTATCACCCAGCAGCTCTAGTGAACGAAATTTGGGTGTTGGAAAAAGAACATGGTATTCTGCCAGCTCAGTTTCATAACCCCACTGGCGAAACAATCTTGCCATATATTCCGCATTGGCCTTGCCCTTGGTGGAACCAATATGGTGTGGACCAGCAGTTAGGAATTTCATCCATTCGTCTTGATTGGATGCGCTTAATAACGAATCAAATTCCTTTTCGAACGCCAACTGACGCAGGGCATTCGTAGGAAAGAACCCAGTAATTTTCTGCTGAGAAAAAGATGTGTGAAATATCGAGAGCAATAGGCAAAGGGAAAACAGGCGCATAAAGGAAATTTATTGCATAAAATTACACAATCAATTCCTCAAATCGATGTATTAAAAGTTAGATGCTGCGCACTTCTGCAAGCAGGTCTTGCAAAGCCTTTTTTGCATCGCCAAAAAGCATAGACGTCTTGGGCTGGAAAAACAACTGGTTTTCAATGCCTGCATATCCTGGCTTCATGCTTCGCTTGTTGACAATTACATGCTTGGCCTGTTCAACTTCCAAAATGGGCATGCCGTAGATGGGAGAAGATGGATCAGATTTTGCAGCAGGATTGACCACATCGTTGGCGCCCAAGATCAGGACAACATCAGTTGATTTGAACTCCTCGTTGGCCAATTCCATTTCAAGCAGTTTTTCATAACTAACATCCGCTTCTGCCAACAATACGTTCATGTGGCCTGGCATTCTTCCTGCAACAGGATGAATGGCGTATTTCACTTCAACACCTTTTGCTTCCAATGTCTTTTCCAATTCATGACAGATATGCTGTGCCTGGGCAACAGCAAGTCCATACCCGGGAACAATCATCACCTTGTTGGCATAACTCATGACAACGGCAGCATCACTCAGGGAAATTTCCTTGTATGTTCCACCTTGAGGCCCTGCACCACCAGAGGCAACAGCACCACCTCCGAAAGAACCAATCAATACATTGCTCAATGACCTGTTCATCGCCTTGCACATCAACATGGTCAATAGCGTTCCAGCAGCACCAACGAGAATTCCTCCGGTGAGCATTACTTTGTTGTCATACAAAAATCCTCCGCACGCTGCAGCAACACCCGTAAAAGAATTCAGCAATGAAATCACCACCGGCATGTCTGCACCACCAATGGGCAAAACAAAAAACACACCATAGAGTATGGAGAGCAGGAGGATAGCATAAAAGAACAAAGGCGTTTCTTCTGGCCTTGCAACAATGATAAAGGCCGCAATGGCAATATTGAGCACCAGTATCACCAGGTTGATGATGTGTTGGCCTTTGAAGGCGAAATCTTTGATCTTGCCATTCAACTTCCCCCAGGCAATCATGCTACCGGAAAAAGAAACCGTTCCGATGATCAGGCCCAAAAAAATGATGAGCATTGTCGTTCCATCCAAAGAAGAAAAGAAAGAATATCCTGTACTTGCATAAGTAGCCGGATCATAGCCATGGATCAGGTGCCTGAATTCAATTACAGAAATAAGTGCAGCACAGGCTCCGCCCATTCCATTGAAAAGACTTACCATTTCAGGCATGGCTGTCATTTTAACACGCTTTGCCATCAGGGTGCCAACAATGGTTCCGATCACGAGTGCGGCAAAAATCCACCCGTAATTACCCAATTTCTTTCCTTCATCCTCATAGAGGAACATGGTACCCATGATGGCTACAAACATTCCTGCTGCGGCAACAAGGTTTCCATTCCGCGCAGACACTGGATTGGATAGCATCTTCAGTCCAACAATAAATGTTACAGATCCCAACAAATAGCAAAACACAAGCAAGTTCAATTCCATGGTATCCTATTTAGAGATAAATTATTTTTTCTTTTTAAACATTTCAAGCATCCTGTCTGTCACCACAAATCCCCCAACCACATTCAGTGTTCCAAGAATCACTGCCAAAAACCCCAATACCAAGGCTATGGTATTGCCCTCTTCGGCCTGCCCCATGACAATGATGGCACCTATGATCACAACGCCATGGATTGCATTGGCACCACTCATCAAAGGTGTATGCAAAACACTGGGAACTTTTCCGATGATTTCTATTCCTACAAAAATCATCAGTATGACGATGTAGGCCATTTCCTGATGAGCAGCAATCCAGTTCAAGATCTGATTCATGTTGAATATGATTTTGTTTGTTTCTTTATTGTGCGATAGCCCTTGCCCCTTTTACCAGTTCGTCTTCTGAGTCGCTGATCAGTTGGCCTTCCTTGCTGGTGATCAACTGAAGGAAGTTCAGGATATTCTTTCCATACAATTTGCTGGCATCTGATGGCATGGTTGCAGGAAGATTGCTGTCGCCGATAATGGTCAGCCCGTTGTAATGGACTGTTTCGCGGTCTTTGGTCATTGGGGTATTGCCACCTGTAGACGCAGCAAGGTCAATAATAACACTGCCCCTGCGCATGGTATTCAGCATTTCCTCGGTGATGAGGATAGGAGCTTTTCTTCCTGGTATCTGGGCGGTAGTAATGATGATATCTGCTTTGGCAACACTCTCTGCAATTTTTGCCTGTTGGTTCCTTTTGTATTCTTCAGATTGTTCCACCGCATATCCTCCGGCCGTTGATGCATCAGCCGCACCTGGCACTTCAATGAACTTTGCACCAAGGCTTTGCACCTCTTCTTTTACAGCTGGCCTTGTGTCAAACACCTCAACTACTGCACCCAATCTTTTGGCGGTGGCAATGGCCTGAAGCCCGGCAACACCCGCTCCCAGGATCAGCATTTTAGCAGGTGCCACGCTACCGGCAGCGGTCATGAACATGGGAAAATATCGCCCGTAGGCATTAGCGGCGGTGAGCACAGCCTTGTAACCAGCAATATTTGCCTGGCTTGAAAGAATATCCATGCTTTGTGCCCTTGTCGTTCTGGGCAACAATTCCATGCTGAACACTACTGCACCATTGTCAGTCCAATGTTGGATGCGATCCGTCTGGAACCTGGCCTGGTACATGCCGATCAAAACAAGTCCATTCCTGACCTCAATGGAGGGCGCATGGATAGACAAGACCACATCTGCGGCGGCTGCAATCTCAGCAGCAGATTTGATTTCAGCACCCACAGCACGGTAATCATCGTCAGCGCAATAGGCATTCATGCCTGCGCCACTTTCGATCCAAACTGAGATATTTTTCTTGATTAATTGTGCAGCGCCTTCTGCAATAAGGGAAACCCTTGTTTCGGGGGCAGCTTCTTTTAAAACACCAACGATCATGGGGATTGTTTGAGGTTGCGAAGTTAATGAAATTTACAATGCAGTAATTTTTGCAAAATTAGAAACGTATAGAAAAATCAAGCTTTTCCTTGAATTCTTTTCTAAAAAAAACGATACCAATAAAAAACAAATCAATAGTACAGCTTACTTTTCCATTATTTCTAATTTCTGACCAGGCTTTTTCCATGTCTTTGCTCCAGTGGATGTCGTCGAAAATGAGGATATCTTCATCCCCAATCACGCCAAGTGCCGCTTGAAAATAATCAAGGGTAGGTTGATACTGGTGGTTGCCATCAAAAAAAACCAGCTTACTGCCTTTCATGGATGCCAGTGCACCAGGGAGATGGTCTTTGAAATCTCCGGTCAGGATGGTTGTATTGCGAATACCCTCTTCAGCAAGGCTTTTTGCTGTGAAATGGGCTATTGCAGGAGCCCCCTCAATGGAGATGACACCATGCCGGGGTTCAGCTATAGTCAAATACCTGGTCGTGAGTCCGAGCGAGGTGCCCAGCTCGAGGACCGAGTCAATTTGATAGTAACGGATGATGCGGTAAAAAAGCCTTGCAAACCTGGAAGGTTTGGCTGCTCGTTTTGCAATTGAAGAAACCGTCCGCTGGCTTTTCTTATCAAAACTAGAACCTGCCCCCAAATCCAGCACGTCCAAGACCTTGCTTGAATGTTCAAGTTCTCTTCGCTTGGCTTCAATTTGCATGAAACCTTGAACATCCACCTGTTTACCCCTCAATACATGAACAATAAAATCAAAAACAAAAGGCGAATGAACCCCATGTCCTTTTCCATTGGATGAGGTCAACAGGTAAATCAGGAATTTCCATGCGAGTTGAAAGCTATTGTACATGATCTGATTTATGACGTTGTATCGTCAACCCTTTGCCAGGTCTCAAAACGATAGGAATGGGCATGTTTCTCATCGGAAGGCATATCAACTGCATGCTCAATCCTGAAAAAGGTTTCATCAATGGCCGGGAAAAATGTATCTGCGTCAGGATAGCTGGCATGCACCCTCGTCATGTAAATACGATCTGCCATTGTCATGCACTGTTTGTAAATATCTCCACCACCAATGACAAATGCTTCACGACAATCGGATGAAAGGGCCAGTGCAAGGGCATTTTCAAGGCTGCTGGCAGGCCATACATTTTCCATGATTGGAAGCGCATTGGGGTTCCTGCTGATCACAATATTGATCCTGCCTGGCAAAGGCTTGGAGGCCATTGATGCAAAGGTTTTTCTTCCCATGATGACAGGCATCCCCCAGGTAAGATTTTTGAAAAACTTCATGTCATTGGGAAGCTTCCAAAGCAGTGCATTGTCAAGCCCTATGGCATTATTTTCTGAAGCTGCAACAACCAATGAAATTATCATGATACGTAGATTAAATTATACGGCCACAGGCGCTTTGATGCCCGGATGAGACTGGTATCCCTCTAGGGTAAAATCCTCAAAACTGAATCCAAAAATATCTTTGATGGCAGGGTTGATTTTCATCGTGGGCAAGGGATATGGATCCCTTGTCAACTGCAGGTTTGCCTGCTCAACATGATTGTTGTACAGATGAACATCACCGAAGCTGTGCACAAAATCTCCGGGCTCAAGGTCACAAACCTGGGCCACCATCAAAGTCAACAATGCATAGGACGCAATGTTGAAAGGAACGCCAAGAAACACATCTGCAGAGCGCTGGTAAAGTTGACAAGAAAGTTTTCCATCCGCAACATAAAACTGGAATATTGTATGACAAGGCATCAAGGCCATTTGGGGCAGTTCAGCTACATTCCAGGCACTTACAATCAACCTACGGCTGTCCGGGGTTTTCTTAATCTGCGTGATCAGATCAGTGATTTGATCATAGACCTTCCCATCAGCGCCAGACCATGACCGCCACTGCTTCCCATATACAGGGCCAAGCTCACCCTCCTCGTTGGCCCATTCATCCCAAATGCCAACACCATTGTCTTTAAGGTACTTGATGTTCGTCTCCCCTTTGAGGAACCAGAGCAATTCATGAATGATGCTCCTGAGGTGAAGCTTTTTGGTTGTAACCATCGGAAATCCATCCTGTAGATTGAACCGCATTTGGTAGCCGAAAATGCTTCGGGTGCCTGTTCCTGTCCGATCCGTTTTGTCTGTACCTTTTTCGATGATATGCCTTACCAGGTCCAAATATTGTTGCATGGTATGCTGCTTTTTTTATTTGATCAGTTCTTGAATAGCGCTGCCAACATTGCCACTCGGCACCTGGATTTTCAAGATCGCTCCAAGGGTAGCTGCAATATCACTCATGTAGACCTTTCTGTGTGTAAGCCCCTGCTTCACACCCCATCCCATCCAAAGCAAAGGAATATGGGCATCGTAAGGGTACATAGATCCATGGGTTGTACCTGTATTGGAATTGCTGAAAAAATACCCAGGCTTGTATACCACTTGTATATCACCCGCCAGCTTATGGTTGAAGCCTTTGATGAACATTTCTTTGTATTCTGCAGGAAGATTGACCGCATTGATGGACGCATTATCAAAAGCCAGCAATACATCTTCTTCCTTGTTTAATTCAGCAATCAGGTCTGATTTGACAGCCCCAAAATCAAGGCCAGCAGAATCAATGGATTTCCTGTTCAAGTACAATTGATAGTTGGCGGATGCTTCCACCAGCTTTTTCAAACCAAACTTTTTCATGGTTGCTTCCTCAGCCTTCTTGCTGGTTTTCATCGTTTTTGCGGGGATTTGGTGCTCCTGAAGAAATGCGGGAACATGTGCTACAGCATGGTCTGCGGTCAGGAAAAACAGGTAATTACCCTTTCCTACTTTTTTGTCCAGGTAATTGAAAAATAATTCAAATTCCTTGTCGAGTTTGATATAATTGTCTTCAATTTCCACAGCATTAGGGCCAAACGAATGACCAATATAATCTGGCGATGAAAGGCTGATGGCAAGAAAATCAGTGATGCTGTCCATCCCCATGGCTTCTGCTTCTACAGCAGCTTTTGAGAATTCAAGGGTCAGGGTATTGCCCCAGGGGGTGGAGGAGATGGCTCCATAATTCTTGCCAATATTGGATTCGAGTTTTCGGGGGAATGGATTCTTGGTATACGATGGATTGTTTACATCGCTTTGGGTATAGGTTTCAAGAGGATGGCTGAGGTTCCAGTTGAGCTTGTACAATGAATCAATGAGCCTTCTTTGATTGAAAGCAGCTGCCCAAGGCGAAATTTCTTTCATGTACCAGGTGCTTGAAACAAAATTACCGGAACTTGGATCGTACCAATAAGCCCCATCTGCGGCATGGCCAGCGGGCAAAATGCTTCCCCTGTCTTTGATGGCCACACCAATCACTTTAGAACTGAAATTGGTGGCCAATTCCAGTTCATCGGTAATGGTAGTCGTGATCAGGTTTTTAGGAGACATGGGTTCTCCTTTTCCGGTTCCACCAACAATTTTTACAGCGTCATCCTCTACACAATAAACATCCCGCTTCAAAGACCTGTCATACCACTCATTGCCCATGATGCCATTGATGGCTGGAACGGAGCCTGTGTATACGCTGGCATGGCCGGCTGCTGTTACAGTTTGCGCATAGGAAATCTGTGCATTCTCACAGGAAAACCCCTCCCGCAATACCCTTTTCAATCCATTTTGTCCATACCTGTGCTGGAATCTGTACAGATAATCCCAACGCATCTGGTCAACCATGACCCCAATAACCAGTTTGGGCTTGGTGCTGATTGTTGTTTTCTGGGCAAAACTGTTGCTACATATCACCAACAGGGCCATCATTGCTATTGCTTTGTTTCTTACCATCACTTGAATTTTTAGCTTGACAAAGGTATGGGAATGAAATGCTTGGATCTCCTGATTTTATGAACATCCTGTTGGATAATCTTATTTTTAAAATTTTTATCTTTGCAGTAAGTTAAATAAAAACTCCTACGCGTATGGCAGACATTTTCGAAAGACTGATCAAGAACCAAGGACCGCTTGGTCAGCACCGTGAAAGAGCACATGGATACTTTGCCTTCCCAAAACTGGAAGGTGAAATTGGCAGCAGAATGAACTTCAGGGGCAAAGAAAAAATTGTCTGGAGCCTCAATAATTACCTAGGGCTGGCCAACCACCCGGTCATCAGGAAAACCGATGCTGATGCAGCTGCCGAGTTTGGACTGGCATCTCCCATGGGAGCAAGGATGATGAGTGGCAACACCAATCACCACGAAGAACTTGAAAGACAATTGGCTGCGTTTGAAATGAAAGAAGATGCCATTTTGCTCAATTTCGGATACCAGGGTATTCTCAGCCTGATCGATGCGCTTTGTTCTCGCCACGATGTTATTGTATATGATGCAGAATGCCACGCTTGTATCATTGACGGATTGAGGCTGCACCAAGGGCACCGTTTTGTGTTCAAACACAATGAAATAGATGACTGCGAGAAGCAGCTGCAGCGCGCCACAGCATTGATTGAAAAACAAAATGCCGGTGGAATTCTGCTGATCACAGAAGGCGTCTTTGGCATGGCCGGTGACCAGGGAAAACTGAAAGAAATTGCTGCTCTCAGGCCCAAATATTCGTTCCGCATGCTGGTAGACGATGCCCATGGTTTCGGCACCCTAGGAGAAACGGGTGCAGGTGCAGGTGAAGCACAAGGCGTACAAGATGAGATTGATCTTTATTTTTCAACCTTCGCTAAATCAATGGCCTCGATTGGCGCCTTTGTTGCAGGTCCGAAACAAATCATAGACTATGTGAGGTACAACATCAGGAGCCAGATTTTTGCCAAATCACTTCCCATGCCACTGGTCATTGGAAACCTCAAAAGGTTGGAGATGCTCAAAACACAGCCTTCCCTGAAAGCAAAACTTTGGGAGAATGCATTGAAATTGCAAAACGGCCTCAAGGAAAAAGGTTTTGATATTGGAAAAACTGACTCTGTTGTTACCCCAGTCTACATGAAAGGTGGTGTTGAGGAAGCAACCTACATGGTCACCGACCTTAGGGAAAACTATAATATTTTCTGTTCCATCGTGGTCTACCCTGTCATTCCAAAAGGACACATCATTTATAGGTTGATCCCAACAGCCGTTCATACCGATGAAGAAATTCAATTGACCTTAACAGCGTTTGAGGAAACAAAGAAGAAATTAGATGAGGGCCTCTACAAGAGCGAGGCAATTGCACAAATGGCTGAAATTTAATCGACTATCCCTGCTTCGGCAGGGATTTTTTTTAACCCATTTTGATGGGAGGATAAAGCACAAAAAAAAGGGCCCGGATAGAAATCCAGGCCGTTTTAAATCCAATATCCTATGAAAAACCAAGGTAATAACGTGTAACTACGTAGTCATATTGCGTAGGGATCATAAAAAATTTAACGTATTAAAAACATTTGGCAAATGTCCAAATAAGTTGGCAATCATCTAACCTTTGCAATGTTTTGTTGTTAAACAGTCAAACAGACCATTTCATGAGAAAAGTAGTTGTAGCAGTGACAGGAGCAAGTGGATCCATATATGCAGACCTGTTGATTAGGAAAATGAAATTGATGAGGGAACAATGGAGTGATCTTTCGATCATTTTAACAGATAACGCCAAAGATGTATGGTCAACTGAGCTCGGAAATGAGGATTTTGCAAACCTTGGTCTGCCGGTTTATGGCAAAAATGATTTCAATGCCCCCTTTGCCTCTGGGTCTGGACAATATGATACCATGATCATTGTTCCCTGCTCAATGGGTACGTTGGGAAGGATTGCCAGTGGTATCTCCAATGACCTGATTACCAGGGCTGCAGATGTCATCCTGAAAGAACGAAGGAAGTTGATTTGCGTTGCAAGGGAAACTCCTTACAACCTGATCCACATCAGAAACATGGAAGCCATTACGCTGGCAGGGGGTATTGTTTGCCCAGCAACTCCTTCCTTCTACAGCAAACCCACTACGGTTGAAGCAATTGCCTTGACCGTTGTCGACAGGGTGCTAGACCTGGCAGGATTTGACATACAAACCTACAGGTGGGGGAAATAAATGATTGTTATCGGAGGTCAATCACCTCAACGCCAGGATATTTCTTCAGGTTGAATGCAAAACTGTCATCGGGTATAACCGCAGTGGTTGCCATGGAGCTGATGGCATAAAGATACCTGTTACCGTTCTTCTCAAATACCCTGGTTGACATGATCACCTTGCTGGCTTTGTCTACCTCAATGACTACCTTGAAAAATGGCTTTGTCTTGTCAACAGGAGTCAATTCTACCACCTGATAGGTCTTTCCAGCCCTGGATACATCCGGATTGAGCATAAAAAGGAAGTCCTTATCATAGAAATTGGTGAATAATTTTTGTGGAGTGATGGATCCGCTGCTGTTATCGAGGGCAGATACCTGAACCTCGTTGGCTGCCATATCATAAGTCCAGATGTTGGCCCCATCACAAAAGATCTCCTGACCAGTAATGGAAACCCTGTATTTCACCCCCTTCATCATGACTGTACCGGCCTTGGTACCTTGTACTTTTCCTGCTGCATTTTCAATTTTCAACGCGAATGAAGCCTTTACACTTTTAAACGTCTTGAACTTGGCACTGACGGCATCAAGTACTTTCTTGGCTTCTGGATCACTTTTGCCCATTGCTTTAGGAGCCTGTGCTGCTGCGGCAAGGCATGCAATCATCAGCGTGAATACTATCGACAATATGCGATTGAACATGATTGTTGTGGTTTGGTTGAGGCTGGCAAATGGCCAATGCCGATGCAAAGAAAAGACTATTCCATTGATTTTAAAAACTGTTCAAGTTCATATTCAGTTTTGAAAAGTACCTCCCTAACCTTGCTTCCCTTGCTGGGCCCAACCACACCAGCAGCTTCCAGTTGATCCATCAGCCGGCCTGCACGGTTGTATCCGAGTTTTAACCTGCGTTGAATCAGAGAAGTAGAGCCCATTCCACTTTGCACAATCAGGGATGCCGCTTCGCTGAACAAGGGGTCCCGGCTGAGCAAATCAACCTCCCGGTCGTCCATGTCCTTTTCATCGACCACTTCAGGAAGTTCGAAAGCAGATGGATAACCCTGCTGGCCTCCGATGAAATCAGCAACCTTTTCCACTTCAGGTGTGTCAACAAATACACATTGGACCCTTGTCACTTCACCCTGGTAAGAAACCAGCATGTCTCCCCTTCCAATCAACTGCTCTGCGCCGCCAACATCCAAAATGGTTCTGCTGTCAATCTTGGAAGAGACCTTGAAAGCAATTCTGGCAGGGAAATTGGCTTTGATGGTACCCGTAATGATATTTACTGATGGTCGTTGTGTTGCCACAATCAGGTGAATACCGATGGCCCTTGCCAACTGGGCAAGTCGGGCAATAGGTGTTTCAATCTCTTTGCCGGCAGTCATGATCAGGTCTGCAAACTCATCAATAACCAATACAATGAAGGGAAGAAATTTATGTCCTTTTTCTGGGTTGAGCTTTCTGGAGGCAAATTTTTCATTGTATTCCCGGATGTTTCTACAACCTGCCTCTTTCAACAAATCATACCTTTCATCCATTTCAATGCAAAGTGCATTGAGGGTATTGACCACTTTTCGGGTATCGGTAATGATGGCATCATCCTCCCCTGGCAGCTTGGCCAGGAAATGTTTTTCTATTGTCCTGTAAATGCTCAGCTCCACTTTTTTAGGATCAACCAGCACAAATTTCAGTTGTGATGGATGTTTTTTATACAAGAGTGAAACAAGAATGGCATTCAACCCCACCGATTTACCTTGCCCAGTGGCACCTGCCATCAAAAGATGTGGCATGGTTGCAAGGTCAACAATGAAATTCTCGTTGTCAATTTTTTTACCCAATGCAATGGGCAAGGCATAGTCGTTTTTCTGGAACTTATCGGAAGCCAGGAGTGAGCGCATGCCTACAATGCTTTTCTTTACATTGGGAACTTCAATACCAATGGTTCCCTTACCGGGAATTGGGGCAATGATGCGGATGCCCAAGGCCGAAAGGCTCAACGCAATGTCATCCTCAAGGTTCTTGATGCGGGAGATCCTTACACCAGCCGCTGGAACAATCTCATACAGGGTTACTGTCGGCCCTACGGTTGCAAATATTTTTTGGATCTCAATGTCATAGTTCCGAAGCGTACTCATGATCTGGGTCTTGTTGGCCTCCAGTTCATGCTGGTCCATCACGATCTTTTCGCCAGTATGCTGGGCCAAAAGGTCCAGCGAGGGGAACTTATACCCTTTTAGGTCTGCAATCGGGTCATAACGGGGTGATGCCAATACAGCAGCTGCCTTGGGCGAAACTTGCTTTTCCAGGAGAACAGGCTTGATCTCCAGCGGAGGATCTTCTTCTGTGCTTGCCTCCTCTTCGATGGCATCAGCTTCCCAGGGAAGATCTTCGGGTACTGCAATTAGCGGTGCAATATCATCTGCTTGTTTTTCAACAAGTTCCAAAGGAGATGTTTCAGTTGGGCGTTCTGTCAATGGAGAAAGTGCTTGTTTAGACTTAAGGCTATTCCCCTCGGTCAAATCAAGCCTTGGCTGTATTATCTCAGGTTCAACGATCGGAGGGGTTGTCAAACCATCCATCGATAGATCCTGGGAATCCTTATTTAATTTGGGAGAAAAAACCGGCCATTTAAAAATGGGATTGAAACGCCAAATGAGGTATGAAAAAAGAGATAATGAAATCAAGGCAAATGTTCCGGCCCATCCGATTACTGCAGTAAGCCATCCGGCAGCATACTTTCCCAATGCCCCACCCCAATTAAAGGCAGTTGTTGGGGTGAAAAATGCCGTGCTGACGCTGCCAATGATTAACCCGGTTACAAGGTAACGGAGGTTTCTTGCAACAGAAAACATGGGTTTATCAAACAACAGGTTTATACCCAAAACGAAAAAGAGGGAGCAAAATAAATAGGATGCCAAGCCAAAGCCATACTCAAAAAATACAAAGGCGGTATATGCACCCAGGCTGCCCAACTGATTGTTGATCTCCAGTTCATTGGGCATCAGGATTTTGGCTCCCATGTCCCTCACCTTGTCCTGGTCCTCCATCCATGTGAACAAATAAGAGGTAAATGCAACAAAAAGAAACAATCCAAAGAATAACAGGGCAGAGCCCAGGATTTTGTGGGTCCTCTCATCACGCACGAGAGATCTTATTTCAACTGCTTCTTCCTTCTCCTCTTTCAGGACCTCAGGTTCAGATGTATTCTTGGGAGTTTTTAAGCGGTTACCCATTTGGCATTGTGCGGTTTGAAGTGAGATATTGCACTTATGACATCAAAAATACATTATATTTTAGTCATCTGATTGTGCCGGCTTTTGATGTTGTTCCCTGGGGGGGATGGATACGAACAACAACAGCCAACCAAGGATAAACACAAGACCGCCAATTGGGGTAATAAAATTAACAATTGCAAGTTTATCATATCCAAGATAAGAGAGTGCAAGCCTCAAATAGATCGATCCGGAGAACATGATGATGCCCATCACAAAAAAATTACCAGACCAAACCATTGCTTTCTTCTTGTAATGACGGTACATCATCCCAACGATAAAGAGCGCAACAGCATGGCTCATCATATAAGTGGTAGCCGTCTGGAAACTGGCCAAGGACTGCTCAGTGAGATGCTCCTTAAGTGCATGGGCGCCAAAAGCCCCAAGCATGACTGAAATCATGGCAAGTATCGCGGCAGTTCTAAAGAAGGTTCTTTGCATTTTGGATGGTGTTTACAAATTCAGAAATCGTTATATCTGGTTGGTTTATGACAGATTGGGCTTTTTCATAGTATGGTTTTCGCTCCAGCAACTTTTGATGAATGAATTCCTTCAATGCATCTTCAGTAAGACTGGACACCAAAGGCCTGGTTTGGGGCTCCTTGATCAATCTCTCTAAAATGATTTCTTCAGCTGGATTGATCCAAATTGTGAACCCATGCTGGTTCATCCAATCCATGTTCTCATTGAAACAGGGCGTTCCACCACCACAAGAGATTACACCTAAAATATCATTTTTTTGTTGGGTTTCGGTTGTTCTGACCACTAAATCTTCATAAACTTGCTTAATGGCTACTGATTCAAGGGCTCTAAATGTTGGTTCGCCCAATTTTTCAAAGATTTCACTGATGGACATGTCTTGATTCTCCTCAATGAATTGGTCAAGATCAATAAATGGAACATGAAGATAGTCCGACAGACCTTTCGCGTAAAAGGACTTCCCAGAACCCATAAACCCTATCAAAAAAACAATCATTCCTACTTTCGTTGATTGGGAATAAAGGTACAATTTGTCTTTGTTACCAACAGGTATAAGGCAATACCTAACTATAAGCAATTTATTAAAGTTAATATTGCCGCCTTGAAAACTATAATTAATTTCGCGGAAACCAGCAATCAGGCATGATTCAGATCGATAACAATATGGATCTTCAAGAGCAATTTGAATTTTTCCTCCAGGAGGAGAATGCCATGCACATGCCCGAATTCTTGAATGAACTGAACATCAGCGATGTTGCCCAACTCATAGAGGAAAATTGGGAACAAGCCTCCGAGATCATGGCTGCATTGTCTATACACAGGGCAGCCAGCACTTTCAAGATCATTGAACTGGGTATTCAAAAAGATATCATTCAAGAACTACCACCGCTGAAAACAGCTGCCTTGCTGAATGAACTCCCTGCGGATGACCGTACATCATTCCTGGAAGAGTTGTCCACCAATGCAGTGAGGGAACTGATCAAACTCCTGAATCCTGAAGAAAGAAAAATCACCCTTTCACTCTTGGGCTATCCAGAAGGAAGCGTTGGTCGTCTGATGACGCCGGACTATATTGCTGTGCAGTCAGACTGGACCATTGCAGAGGTATTGGAACACATCAGAGAGGTGGGTCAAGAATCTGAGACCATTGATGTTATCTATGTCATCAACGACCAGGGCGAACTTTTAGATGACGTCAGGATCAAAGAATTTTTATTATCCCCTCCTGATAAGATGGTGAGCGAACTCACTGATGGCAGATATATTGAACTCAATGTATATGACGATCAGGAAAAAGCCAACCAGGTCTTCAAGATGAACAACAGGGTGGCACTGCCGGTTGTGGACAACAATAATATTTTGCTGGGTATCGTTACTATTGATGATGTGCTCTGGGTTGCCAATGAAGAGTTCAGTGAGGACATGCAAAAAATGGGGGGAACTGAAGCGCTGGATGAGCCTTACCTTGAAATCTCGATATTTAAACTTTTCAAAAAAAGAGTGGGCTGGTTGATTGTTCTGTTTTTGGGTGAAATGCTGACTGCCACGGCAATGGCAAGCTATGAGCATGCGCTGGACCAGGCCCTGATTCTTTCGCTCTTCATTCCCCTGATTATTTCGAGTGGAGGAAATACTGGCTCTCAAGCATCCTCCCTGATCATACAGGCGCTTACCGTTGGTGAAGTTACCATGGAAGATTGGTGGAAGGTCATGCGCAGGGAAATTGTCTCCGGCATCATGCTTGGCACAGTGCTGGGTATCATCGGTTTTTCCAGGGTGATGGTATGGTCTCAAATATTCCCTGAAGTATATGGAGCACATTATTTTCTGGTGGCCATGGTCGTTGGGGTCTCACTGATTGGGGTAGTAATGTTCGGTACCATTTCAGGATCCATGCTACCAATAGTACTCAAAAGACTGGGAGCTGACCCTGCCGTTTCCTCCGCTCCTTTTGTTGCCACCCTGGTAGACGTTACGGGCGTCATCATTTACTTCAATTGCGCCTACTATTTCCTGAAAGGAACCATGCTTTAGATGGCCTGGTGATTAAAGGGCTGTAAGACCATTTCACTCACAACGCCGCTTGCAGGCTGTTGGCATAGGAACCAAATTGACCTTGCCGCTTCTTCTTCACGGATCATTTTATCTTTTTGTACCCTGAGGTCGATTTCATCCCAAAAAGGAGAATCAACGCCACCCAAAAAAAGGTTGGTAATCCTTATCTCGGTTCTTTTCAACTCTTCCCTGATGCTTTGCATCATGCCCACAATACCGTATTTGCTGGCAGAATAGGCAGCCGCACCAGCCATGGGCACTTTCCCCAACACCCCGGGAATATTGATGATCAATCCTTTTTTTGCTTCCTTCATGGCCGGCAGAAACGATTTCACAAAAAGAAATGCGCCTACCAGATTGGTTTGAATGGACTTTGAAAAATCTTCCAAAGACAATTGCTCCATTGGTTTGATGATGCCTATTCCCGCAACATTGATCAGGATGTCAGGCGTTCCGAGTTGTTGCAATACAGTGTCAGCCAATAAACCCATCTGGGTTCCATCACTGATATCGACTGCTAAAAAATGAGAAGAGGGAATCCCATGTGTTGCCGCGATGTTGGACAACTTTTCATTGTTTCTTCCTGTGATAAAAACTTCTGCACCACTTTGAACCAGCAGCTTTACCAAACTGGATCCAATTCCACCAGTAGCACCTGCAACAACAACCTTTTTACCATTGAGCTTTTCCATACATCGATTTGAAATACAACATTAGAGAATTGATTTTGTTTAATATGTTTAATGACAGTGGTAAGCATGGGAAACTTTACCTTTGAAAATGAAAGGACCTAAACATCAGAACACTATACCCCAGCGCCATGAAGATCAGTTCAATTGAAATCAGCAGGCTGACCATCCCAATGGAGCCATTTGTGATTGCAACAGAAACCTGCTATGCGGCCAAGAATATCTACATAAAAATCAATACTGATAGTGATGTTTTCGGTGTTGGCGAATGCAGCCCATTCCCAATGCTGGTGGGTGAAACCCAAGACAGTTGTTTTCATGTAGGAAGGGAACTCGCAAGCATCATAAAAGAAAAAAATCCTTGTGCCATTGAAGAAAGAATGAATGATTTGCATGCGCATATTGCATTCAACAGCACCATCAAAAGTGCTTTTGACATGGCTCTGCACGACATATCCGCAAAAGCACTGAACATTCCATTGTATAAGTTCCTTGGAGGTCAAAAAAAGAAGATTCAAACAGACCTCACCATTGGCATCAGCAGCCCGGAAAGAATGGCAGAGAAAGCCATTGCCTTTGTTGAGCAGGGCGTACGAATCATCAAGGTAAAACTCGGTAAAAATGGCAAGGAAGATGTTGAACGTATCCAAAAAATCAGGGCTGCTGTTGGACCTGACATCGAGCTCCGTATTGACGCCAACCAGGGCTGGGACTATGCGACGGCATTGCAAACACTTCAAGCCATCGAGCCATTCAACATTGCATTTTGTGAACAACCCATGCACCACCATCTTGACTCCTTGCTGCCTGCATTGAAAAAAAATGTGGCCATTCCCATCATGGCAGATGAAAGTGTGTTTAATCATTTTGATGCCGAAAGACTCATCTCCAATGACAGCTGCAGTTATATCAACATCAAACTGGCAAAATCAGGTGGCATCCTTGAAGCCATCAAGATAGCTGACACTGCTGCTGCACATGGTATTCCCTGCATGCTGGGTGGCATGGTGGAAAGCCGTTTGGCTCTTACAGCGAAAGTCCACCTGGCCATGTCTCATGACAATATCCAGTTCTATGATCTTGATACCTGTCTGCTTGGTCATCTTGCCGATCCCGTAACCAATGGAGCACGCTACAACAACTATTTCCTTGAATTGGATGAACTTCCAGGTATTGGTGCTGATATTTTACCGGCATTTCTTCATGGGGCTGAAAAAACAATCATTTAAAACGCGCAAAAATGAAACCGAAAAAAGCGTCCGAATCAAATGTAATCATGACAGAATTGGTATTTCCCAATGACACCAATTTTTATGGTAACCTCATGGGAGGCAGGCTGATGTACTGGATGGATACTGCAGCGGCAATGGCTTCCTGGAGGCATTGCAATGCGCCGTGCGTAACCGTTTCCGTAGACAATATGTCCTTTGATGCCCCCATAAAACTTGGACAGGTAGTGCATATTGAAGCACAGGTATCAAGGGCATTCAAATCATCCATGGAAGTCCATATCACCGTATGGGGCGAAGACCTTACCCAGCAGTACAAATACAAAAGCAATGAGGCGTATTTGACCTTCGTCGCACTTGACCCCAATGGAAAACCAAGAATGGTTCCTGAGCTGACTCCTGAAACAGAGGATGAAATTAAAGTTTATGATGGGGCGCTGAGAAGAAGGCAGCTGAGGCTGGTGCTTGCAAAGAAAATGAAAGCAGAGGACGCAACAGAACTGAAAGCCCTGTTCACCAATTAATGCATCAGGCAGGAGAAATTGCGTGATGGTGTTTTCCTTTCAGCATGAATTGTGTGCTCTGCTCTATGGCATCCATGACCTGTTCAAGGATCTCCTCTACAGATTGTTCGTAATTGATCTGCAGCGGTTCTTTAAAACTGACGGATAACATTGTCCCCTTTTTTTTGAACCTCAAACCCTTTCTGTTAAAGGCCCTCCAGAAACCATTGATGACCACTGGAACTACAACTGGTTTCATTGTTTTGATGATATGTGCAGTACCTTTTCTGCCAGGAGCAAAAGGTTTTGTTGTGCCCTGTGGGAAAGTAATGACCCATCGCTTGGCCAGTGCCTCATTGATTTTGGTAGCATCATTTGCATCCACTTCCCGTTTGACATCCTTTCCTGCAGCCCTCCAGGTCCTTTTGATTGTAATGGCACCTGCCAATGTAAATAGCCTGGTGAGCAAGTTGTCTTTCATGGTCTCTTCTGCAGCGACTATGTTGACATCTACAAATGGATTGAGAAAATAAAAAGGAAGACCAAGCCTGTTTTTTCTACCCCACTTTACAGCGCAAAAGATATGGAGGAAGGCAATCACGTCAGCAAAATAAGTTTGATGGTTGCTTACAAACAATACATTTTGTTTGGGAAGTGCCTCTATGTTTTCCGTGCCACTGATCTTGAGTTTATTGACTATAGCAAGACCAGGATAAGTGAATATTCCCACGAAGGCATACACCAACCTCCTCACCAACTTGACATCCTTGAGTTTATCAATCATAATTGAATATTCAAGATAAGGATTATTCAATTACGCCTATCAATCTGTGAAGATTTGATCTTTTCATTTGTTCATTCTGTTAAGCTGTTAAAAGAGTAATTTTATTGAAAATCAATTGTGCATGAAAACAACCACAGCCATCTTCGATATGGATGGATTGCTGATCAATTCAGAACCGCTCTGGTATGAAGCGGCGCAAGAATGCCTGATGAAATTTGGCATGACCATTGGTGAAGAACAATATGTTGAGACAACCGGACTTCGAACAAAAGAATTCCTGCAACATTGGTTTGGTGTTTTTGAAATTGACCAAGCCCACATTCCCTCTGCTGAAAAAGAAATTACAGATCTTGTGATCGCCAAAGTAATGGACGGCGGAGCCATGATGGAAGGGGTTGCTGAAACGATGGAGCTGGTCAAACAATCTTCTCTCAAAGTGGGGCTGGCAAGTTCCTCGCCCCTGGCACTGATTAAAGCCGTCCTTGATAGGATCAATATGCAAGAGTATTTTTCAGCCATTTGTTCTGCTGAGTTTTTACCCTTTGGGAAACCCAACCCACAGGTATTCATCAACTGTGCCATTGAACTGGACAGCCACCCGGCTGCATGCATCTGTTTTGAAGACTCTTTCAATGGCATGATTGCGGCGAAAGCGGCAAGGATGAAATGCATTGTAGTCCCTCATCCTGACCA
>JAIPBY010000010.1 GCA_021738605.1 Chitinophagaceae bacterium
CTTCGATTTTGCTGCATCTTTCGGTATAATCTGCAGGCCTTTTAGAAGCTTCTGAAACGTGTGTTTCTCCGAACAACTCACTGGCATAATCAAATACCAGGTCAAAAGACTCAGGATTGATGGCCAACAATTGTTCAAATTTCTTCAACAGAAAAGCGATGTCATTCTTGTCCCTTGCATGATCAATCGCCAACAAAGGGAGATAATCATCCTTAGGGAATATTTTCAAACCAGCATCGATGTATTTGTTCATGTTTGCATCATCCTTCTTGTCAAAATAGAATTTAGCAAGATAGCGGTATGGTGTTGCCATGTCTGAATTACCACCAACATTGGCATCTGCAAGTTTGGTGAAATAGGCAATGGCCTGGTCTTCTTTCTTGGCGTTGAGTGCAGACAATCCCATGTAATAGGTAAGGGTTGTATCCAGCTTGTAAAGTCCCCAACCTTGGGTAAAGATGTATTCACCAATTACTCCTGTATTTTTGAAAGTGCTTAATGCGTCTTCAAATTTTGCTGCATTATAGTATGCTGCACCTTCTTCAAATCCGCTGGAGTAAAGATCGAAAACTGGTTTGTAATTGTCTACTGTCAGGTAAAGGGTTGATTGGTTTTTATCAATCTCCAATGCTTTCTTAAAGGCATCCAAGGCCAGCATCCTTGCCTCAGGCATAGCAGCACGCTCAGTTGCATTCATTGAAATGGCACTGAGCACTTTTCCTTTGAGGTAATAGAGTTCTGGATTCTTTTGGTACTTAGGGTTGTTCAAGAAGGTTTCAATGGCTGTTTTTGCCTCTGAAAACTTATTGGCAGTGATGGATTCCTTGATCTTGTTGAGGTTTTGGCCGCTAACAGACATTAAACCGGTTGCTGCCAAAAGGGTAAAAATGATCCTTTTCATTGTTTGGTATTTAATGATTTAATTTTCGTTGTTTTCATCGGGTTCCTGAGTTGCATCAGGTGTTTCAGTTGTTGGATCTTCAGTCGATGTTGAATCTGCTGGTGGAATATTCTCATCAGTGTCTACTTCAGTTTGTTCAACCACAACATCAAGGTTGGTGATGGCTGCTATTTCATCTTCATCATCCAACCTGATCAATTTAACCCCCTGTGTAGCCCTTCCCTGTTCACTGATCTGGGCGATACTGGTTCTGATGGTGATGCCTGATACACAGGTAATCATCAGATCCTCTTTCTCCGTCACATCCAAAATGCCTACTAATTTACCGGTTTTTTCTGTAACGCTGATGGTTTTAACACCTTTACCACCACGGTTGGTGACACGGTATTCATCCACTGCTGTTCTTTTTCCATATCCTTTTTCTGAAACAACCAATACCGTTCGTGTCTTGTCTTCAACATTCACACAAATCATGCCCACTACTTCATCGGTAGCATCATCCACTTCTATTCCACTAACACCAATCGCTCCCCTACCAGTTGACCTGACTTTTGCCTCAGGGAACCTGATGGCTCTACCCGATTTAACAGCAAGCATGATTTCTGAATTTCCATCAGTCATCTTGGCATTGAGCAACTGATCACCTTCAACAATGGTAATGGCATTTACCCCATTGGCCCTTGGTCTGCTGAAATCAGCCAGGTCTGTTTTCTTGATGATACCTTGTTTTGTGCAGAGCACGATATAATGGCTGTTAACAAACTCTTCATCCTGCAGGTTCTTGACATCAATGATGGCACGAATCTTATCATCCTGAGGTAGCTGCATCAGGTTCTGAATAGCCCTTCCCTTTCCTTGTTTTTCACCATCAGGAATTTCATAGACCTTCAACCAATAACACCTTCCTTTTTCGGTGAAGAAAAGCAAGGTATGGTGTGTTGACGCTACAAAAAGGTGTTCGATATAATCCTCCTGCCTGGTTTTGCCACCAATTGATCCACGGCCACCACGCTTTTGGGCACGGTATTCATCAGCAGGTGTTCTTTTGATATAACCCAAATGAGAAACAGTGATGACAACATCCTCTTCCTTGATCAGGTCTTCAATCCTTACTTCATTGTCCAGGTATGTAATTTCTGTTCTCCTTGCATCTCCAAACTTATCTTTGACTTCGATCAGTTCGGCTTTGATAAGATCGTATCGTTTCAACTCATCTGAAAGCAAATCCTTGAGATAAGTGATCAATTTCATGATTTCTGCGTACTCTTCCTTGATCTTGTTGATCTCCATTCCGGTTAGGCGTTGCAACCTTAGTTCAAGTACTGCTTTTGCTTGAATTTCAGACATCTCAAATGATGCAATCAATCCTTCTTTTGCCTGTTCAGGATTGGATGCATTGCGGATCAGTTTGATGACTTCGTCCAGATGGTCGAGTGCAATGAGATAACCCTCTAAAATATGTGCCTTCTTTTCGGCTTCTTTCAATTGATATTTAGCTCTTCTTATAACAACCTCGTGTCTAAACTCAATGAAGCAGGAAATCAGGTCCTTAAGGTTGAGGATGCGTGGTCTTCCCTTTACAATAGCAACATTGTTGATACCGTATGAGGTTTGCAGATCAGTGAACTTGTACAATTGGTTCACAATAACATTCGCAACAGCATCTTTTCTTACATCAATTACAATCCTCGTTCCTTCTTTTTCGTTGGATTCGTTGTTGACATGTGTGATGCCATCGATGATTTTTTCTACAACCAATTGTCCGATTCTTGCGGTAAGCACATCTCGGCTAACCTGGTAAGGTACTTGGTTGATGACGATTTGCTCACGCCCATTTGGTTTTGTATCTATGCTTACTTTACCCCTCAGTACGACCCTTCCCCTACCAGTATGCATGGCAGCTTTCACGCCTTCCATACCGAAAATGATTCCTCCACCAGGAAAATCAGGTGCTTTGACATGCTGAACCAGCTCGTCAATGGTAATTTCACGGTTATCAATGTATGCAATACATCCATCAATGACTTCTGACAGATTGTGTGGCAACATGTTGGTAGCCATACCAACAGCAATACCACTGCTTCCATTGATCAACAAATGGGGAATTCTGGTTGGAAGTACAGTTGGTTCTTCGATGGAGTCATCAAAGTTCAGTTGGAAATCAACCGTATCCTTGTCGATGTCATCCATCATGAATCCAGCAAGCCTTTGCATCCTGGCCTCCGTATAACGCATGGCAGCAGGTCCTTCCCCATCAGGAGAACCAAAGTTTCCTTGTTTGTCTATGGTTGGGTAGCGGGTGTTCCATTCTTGTGCCATCCTCACCAATGCATCGTAAACAGCGGTATCACCATGAGGATGGTATTTACCCAATACCTCACCCACAATTCTTGCACATTTTCTGGTGGGTTTGTTGTAATCCATGCCCAGTTCATTCATGGCAAACAGGATCCTTCTGTGAACTGGCTTCAAGCCATCGCGAACATCTGGCAAGGCCCTGCCTACAATTACACTCATGGAGTAATCGATGTAGGCAGATTTCATCTGCTCCTCAATGTTGATGGAAATTATTCTGTTATCGTCGTTGGTTTGCTCCGGGAGATTTTGTTCTTCCATGTATGTTATAGTGATGCTTTGTTAGGTAAATTGATTGTTAACAAATTTACCTTTTTTTGGGCTTAAATCCATCAATGGCAAGTGGAGATTTATCCACTTTTTGAAGTCAAAATGTGGGTTAAATTATCCTGTAAATCAAGGAAATACATAAAAAATGATTGGCGGGTAACGGTCTGTTCTGCAGAACAGGGAATTCTGTGAAACTTAAGGCATTGAAGTGCTTATTTTTCCTCAGAAATGGCCATGATAATCTCCCATTCCTCTTCCAAAACAGGCTGTACAGAAAGTCTGCCAAGCCTGATCAAAGCCATGTTGGAAAGAGATGGTATAGCCTTAATTTCTGATAATGTTACTGGGTTTTTGAGTTTTTTGTGCGGTTTAAAATCAACCACAACCCATGCTGTTTCTTCAGTGGTCGGATCCTGGTAGGATTCCTTGATCACTTTGGCAATTCCAACAATTTCTAAACCTTCGTTGCTGTGGTAAAAAAAAGCAAGATCACCTTTTTTCATGCTGCGTAAATTATTCCTTGCAGCATAATTTCTGACACCATCCCAAAAAGTTGAACCATCTGCTACAAACTGATCCCAGGAGTATTTAAAAGGCTCAGATTTGATCAACCAATATGCCATAAAAAGTAATTTAATTCACTACTAATATCCACTGGCAAGAACATCTGCCAGGTGAAGACTTTTGATGGGCAATGCCATCTTTTCCATAATTCCGCCGATGTGCATCAAACAGCTGAGATCAGTAGAAATCAGATAGTCTGCATCAGTATTTAAAATATGTTGAACTTTTTGCTCACCCATTGCCACAGAAATACCTTCAAATTTAACGGCGAAAGTACCTCCGAAACCGCAACAAGTTTCATTATCCTTCAATTCAATCAACTTCAGGCCCTTTACCTTTTCCAATAATTTTCTAGGTTCTTTTTTAATCTTGCATTCACGCAAGGCAGCACAAGAATCATGGTATGTTGCAACCCCGTCGAAATGCGCACCCAGGTCATCAATGTTTAAAATATTTACCAGGAAATCACTCAATTCATAGACCTTCTCCTGAAAACCTTTGATGTCTTTCTGGTTGGAGGCATTGTCGTAAATCTTGGGATAATAATTTTTGATAAATCCAGTACAGGAGGCACTGGGCATTACGATATATTCTGCCGAAGAGAAATCATTGATAAATTTGTTGCATACTTCCCTTGATTCTCCCCAGTAGCCAGCGTTGAAAGCTGGTTGACCACAACAGGTTTGTTCCGGGTTATAGGAAACTGTGCAGCCAGCTTTCTCTAAAACTTTAATGGTATTGAAACCAGCTGTTGGATACAACTGATCAATAAAACAGGGAATGAAAACATGAACATTCACCTAATAACTATTTTACAATGCCAAGTCTTGCAAGGTATTTGTCAACAATAAAGCCCTTGTCTGTTCTAGGGTATTTGTCTTTTAGTATTTGATAGAGTTCTATGGCCTGATCTGTTTTACCGGTCATTTCAGACAACATGGCACCTCTGAATAAGTACTCTGAAGAGATGGCCTGATCTTCTCCAAAAATAGTACCAGCATTCTTGTAATGAGCGATGGCATCATCATTCTTTTTCAACTCTGCATAAGCATCACCCAGCAAACCTTCGGCTTTAGCCTCTACTTGTTTGGCACCATTCGCACTGAAGTCACTGAGTTGATCAACTGCTTTTTGGTACTCTCCCATTTGAAGATAAGAAGCTCCTGCATAATAATGTGCAAGATTTGCTGCCTTGGTGCCGCTGTATTTACTGATCACCTTAAGCAATCCTGGAGTGGAGCCTGAACCATTCAGCGCTAGGTTGAAAGAATCTTTTCTAAAGTTATTTTCAGCAGCAAAAAGTTCCTCATTGGCTTTCTGTTCCTTGGGCAGCTGAATCAAATTTTTATAACCAAGATAGCCACCAACAACAACAATGATTGCAACTGAAACAGTGATGATTTTTTTGCTATTGTTTTCCCAAAAACCAATGGCTTTATCAACTACTTCCTGATCGCCTGTGTCTACTGTTTTTTTATCTGACATTTTTATGGAATTTAAAATTAATCAACAATAAATGGATAATCTTCTTGCTTATAAACATCTTTCAATAATTCGTTGTCATCTGGCCAAGGACTTTCTTCAGAAAAACGAACACATTCTTCAATTACTTGCCTGATTCTTTCGTTTATTTCTTCGATTTCGGCTTCGGCTACTGAAAACTCATTGACCAATTTGTTTTTGCAATGATCAATTGGATCCCTCTCCTTGTATTCTTCCACCTCATCCTTTGAACGGTATTTTTGTGGATCACTCATGGAATGTCCTTTGTAGCGATATGTTTTCATTTCCAACAAGGTTGGTCCTTCTCCTGCCCTTGCACGCTTGACTGCTCTTGCTACTGCCTCATGTACTGCCTCTGGGCTCATGCCATCAACCTTATCCGCTGGCATGTCATATGCATCTGCTAATTTGTAAATGTCTGTAACATTGGAAGTTCTCTCTACTGAGGTTCCCATTGCGTAATTGTTGTTCTCGCAAATGAAAATCACGGGAAGTTTCCAAATCATGGCAAGGTTGAAGGTTTCATGCAACATGCCCTGGCGCGAAGCACCATCTCCAAAAAAAGTAAGGCTTACATTATCTGTGCCCTTGTATTGTTCGGCGAATGCAAGACCAGCACCTGTACCTATTTGAGCACCAACAATGCCATGTCCTCCGAAGAAATATTCCTTTACGCCGAAAAAGTGCATACTGCCTCCTTTTCCTTTGGAGCAACCAGTTGCCTTTCCATATAATTCGGCCATACATGCATTGGGGCTCATTCCTTTGGCCAAAGCCAATCCATGATCGCGGTATGCTGTAATGAATGGATCTTCTTGTCTTGTTGCTGTCATGCATCCTGCAGCCAATGCCTCCTGACCGATGTAGAGGTGACAAAAACCCCTTATTTTTTGCATTCCATAAAGCTGACCTGTTTTCTCTTCGAACCTACGAAGCAGGAGCATCATTTCGTACCAATACAGATAAGTTTCTTTTGTGAATTTTGTTGCAGCCATAACGATTAATGGTTCTATTTCTTAAAGTTGGGCAAATATACTGCGAAAAACACAAAACTGACCCATTTCTCCGTCCAAACTCATTAATTTTCAACACATCATGTATTTTTACATCCACATTCTATTTTGTTCAAAATCAATCATATCAATCTGACCCATTTCAGGAATGCCCATTCTGCCGCATTTTCTTTTGAAAACCGCATTACTGCCATTTGTGGCCTGAATGGAACGGGAAAAACCAACTTACTGGATGCCGTCTATTATCTCTGTTTTACCAAGAGCTATTTCAATAAAACAGATTCAAGTGCCGTTGAAAAAGGGTCAAGTGGTTTTAGCCTGCAAGGATCATTTACGGTTTCTGCACAAAACATCCCTGTTTCCCTGATTCTGAGAGAGAATGCCAAAAAGGAATTATCCGTTGACCAGGATCCCATCTCACCTTTTTCCAGCCATATTGGTAAATTTCCGGTTGTTTTCATTGCGCCAGATGATGTTATTTTGATTACTGGCGGCAGCGAAGAGCGTCGAAAATTCATTGATACCCTGCTTTGTCAATTGGATCATGCGTATTTGCTCCAATTGATCCGATACAATAAATTCCTTCAAGACAGGAACAGGTACCTTAAAAATGTTGCAGGTAGCTTTGCAGACCCGATTCTTCTTGATTCTTTTGACGAACAGCTGGTTCAATCAGGCATTTTTTTGCTCAAAAAAAGGATTGCGTTTCTGGAAGGGTTTATTCAATCGGTTGTTGATTCATTTGGCTTCATTTCAGCAGAGAAGGAAAATCCTGTATTGGTTTATGTGCCTTCTACTTCAGTAGATGAATATGCAAAAGCCATGCAGAATGCAAGGCAAAAAGATATCATGCTTCAGAGAACATCAGTGGGTATTCACCGCGACGATATTGAAATTTTGATGAATGAAATGCCTTTCAAACAAGCCGCATCGCAGGGGCAAAAAAAGAGTCTGTTGTTTGCGATGAAACTTGCATCATTCAATGCGATGAAGCTTCATTTTGGTTTTGAACCCATCCTGCTGTTGGATGATATCTTTGAAAAACTGGATCAGGAAAGGTTGAGGCGATTGCTGGACTGGGTCTGTATCCGCAATAACGGTCAAGTCCTCCTAACTGATACACATCATGAAAGGGTGAATGATGCATTAACTGACATTTCGTTACCTTTCCAATTGATAAACCTGTAAATCATGTCTGACGCCATTTCCCTTGGAGAAGCACTTAAAAAATTCCTTGAAAAAAGCAGGATAAAAAATGATATTCAATCACTTCAGATTGAAGACCACTGGGAAAAAATTATGGGAGAAACCATTGCAAAATTTACTGATCGTGTTGAAATCAGGAATGGTACGCTGTTTATCTATACTGCCGTTGCCCCTTTAAAAAATGAGTTAATGTTCCAAAAAGAACTGATTGTTCAGCGGGTAAATGAAAGTATTGGAGAAAATCTTGTAAGGGAAGTTGTTGTATCCTGACAATTAAAAAGCAATCCTTACTGCCAATCCACCCCAGCCATCAAACCCTGATCCATCCCCAAATTCAAAAGAAGGTTGCCAATCGAGTGAAAAATTCAATGGTGTCCCTGATAATTTGTAATCAAGTCCCAAAATACCATCCACTCCCAGCAAAGTACTTCCGTTGTAGTGCTTGGAATTGTAAAAACCAAGATGAGGTCCTCCTCCATAATACCATCTTAATCCCTTAGCACCATTGATGTCGTTGTGAAATTCATACAAGGCCGTCAACCTAAAGCCTTTGTTGAAAAAAGCAGCTTGACCTTCAACATAATTTCCTCCATTAACTCCTTTTTTCAATGTGATTGTCCCCGGATAAATCTTGACACCAATAGCAGTACGATAGCTATTAGAGTTGTCTTGCGAATAAGAGGTTTGTACACAAAGGGCTGTGATAAAGAAAAGCAGGGTGAGTATATTTTTCATGAATGCAAGTAAATGAAAACGATACTGATACAAACTTGAAATCTTCTAAACTTATCTTAAAATATCTGTTTTCGCATCTTTGAAATCTCCCCTGCCCCATTTGTCAAGAATTACTCCCTGTTGTATTTCAAAAAGTGTAGGGATCGACCTGGCAGCTGTTTTGATGGCAACCAGATCGCCCTTGTAAACAGGTATGTCGATTCCTGCAGTTTTTAGCATGATGAGGAGATTGTCTGCGTCAGATGATACCGCAAAAATTGGTCTTTCGTTTTTCTTCAATATTTCCGTTATCTCCTTAAAATCATAGATCCATTTGTTGTTATCGGTTTCAACCTTTTTGGTGAAAAGGATGTAGAGTTGACGGGGATCACTCAAAATGGCATCAGTAGTATCTGCACCTGTTGGTGAAATGATGACAAAATCTTTGATGGCTGGTTTTGCATTGCCTTCCCTGATGAGCTTATCGTATCTTCTTAAAAAAACATAGCTGCTGTCGTTGAAATCGGATGGAAAATGTTCGGCATCAAATTCAACTTCTTTTCCATCTTTCTGGTAGACAAAATTGATGACGGTGCTATCTGGAATGGCTCCTGCTGGGATCTGCATTTTCTCCTTGATGTCTATGCCCTTTTTGTAAGGAAGACAATCAACTATTGGAAGGTGTTCAAGTACATAAAACTGGATCCAAAAGGAAAAAAAACTGATCAACAATAAGATGAAAACAGCCATAACAGGCTTGAGCAAAGATTTAACCTGATCACGTTTGTACAACAGAAAACCAATCATCACAAATAGTACAAGATCTTTAATAAAAGACTGATTTGCAGTGAGTTTTATGCAGTCACCGAAACAGCCACATTCTTTGATTTTTCCAGAGAATACAGCATAACCAGTAAGGAAAGTGAAGAAAACGATTAGGATGAAAAGCAACCAACTGAAAAGGCGAAATTGCCAACCCAACAATACAGCAACACCGGCAATGATTTCAAATGCAATCATCAGGATTGAAAAAACAAGGGTATAATCATCCAGAAATCCCATCCCCAAAATCTCAAAAAACTCCTGCATTTTATAGCTCAATCCCTGTGGATCGTTGGCCTTGATCAATCCGCTGAAAATGAACAATCCGCCTACAATAATTCTGGTTAAACCCAATAAAAACCTCATGCGTAAAAATTTATGATGAATGACCTGGTTTGGCTTCTCCAATGAGGATCAGTCCGAAAACTGCATAATTGATGATATCAACGAAATTTGCATCTATTCCTTCACTGATGATGGTTTTACCGTCATTGGATAGAATCTGCCTGATGCGACTCAGTTTCATCAGAATTAGATCGATAAAACTTTCCTGGCTCATGTCTCTCCAGGCTTCTCCATAATCATGGTTTTTATCCAACATCGTGTCTCTGGAAAAGTTGATGTATTGATTGTAACGCTTTTCTACTTCATCTGGGTTCATTTCTTCCATTTCACTGTCTCCAATTGCCAGTTGAATTAGCCCAATTACCCCATAATTAACGATTCCCTTGAATTCTCCAGTAATGTCATCCCCTACTTTCTGGACTTTTTTTTCCTGAAGGGTTCTGACGCGCATGGCTTTGATAAAGATCTGGTCAGTGATGGAAATAATACGGAGACAGCGCCAAGAAGTACCATAATCACGGGTTTTCTTTATGAATATGTCTTTACAGCTGCTTACTGCGAGATCATATTGTGTATTGGTTGTTGCGCTCATGCTTGAAATGGGATAAATACCCGAAACGGTTCGGGTATTATGGTAAATTAGTTCATTTTTGCAGTTCTGCATGGCAAAAATAACAAAGGAAACAACATGATTGAACTTAATTCAAAGGGACGCACCATAAAATCAAATAAGCCATTGGTCATGGGAGTCCTCAATTGTACAGAGGATTCATTTTATGAGGCCAGCAGAACAGCACATTACCCTGCCATTTGCAAGAGGATCGATGATCTGATCAGCAGTGGTGTTGATATCATTGATATAGGAGGAAAAAGTACCAAGCCGGGTAGTATGGATATTGCTGCAGCTGTGGAAATTGAAAGAATCAGCGCTGCCATTAAATACTTGGTCAATCATGAAAGCAGGATCTGGGGATCTATTGACACAACAAGTGCTGAAGTTGCCCAATATGCTGTTGAAAATGGCATTGATATTGTTAATGATGTCAGTGGTGGAAACATGGATCTGCAGATGATTCCAACAGTAGCAAAGCTAGCAGTTCCTTTCATTTGTACCCATATGCAGGGTACCCCCACTACCATGCAGGATAATCCAGAATATGACAATGTAACGGATGATCTGGTAAGATTTTTCAAAGAGAAAATTGAAGCTTGTCAAAGTGCAGGCATCAAAGACATCATACTTGACCCCGGTTTTGGTTTCGGTAAAACCCTGGAACATAATTATGCATTGGTCAGACAATTTGAAAAAATTGTTGCGCTTGGCCATCCGGTTTTGGCAGGATTCTCCAGAAAATCCATGATCTACAAACTGCTTCAGATCACTCCAGATGAGGCCCTGAACGGAACAACCGTATTGAATACCGTGGCTTTGATGAAGGGGGCCTCAATGCTAAGAGTTCACGATGCCAAGGAAGCGATTGAAACGGTAAAGATCATTGAACAAATCAAGAAGGCATAAAAAAAAGGAGCACTTCAAGTGCTCCTTTTTTTATTAATTACCACCAGTCGGAGGTGGTGGAGGAGGCATTGTACCTTGTGGTGCTTTTGGCAGATCCTTCACTTCAACAACTTCGATATCAAAAATCAAATTTTGGTTGGGCTGGATGGCAGGAGGACTCCCCTGTGGGCCGTAAGCCATGCTGGAGGGAATGAACATTTTTCCTTTTCCACCTTTTTTGAATACAGTGATTCCCTCAAGCATTCCCTGAATGGCACCTTCCTGCTTTGCAACAAAAAAGAAAGTGTCCAAACCATGGGGTGAGAATTGTTTAGTGCTATCAATATTGGAATCAAAATACTTGCCCTCAAAGCTGTAGCCATTGTATTTTACACCAACCAACTGACCTGAATCAGCCTGCTTGCCTGTACCCTGCTGTTCAACTTGAACGTACACACTGTTGTTAACCTTATCCGCCTTGATGCTTTTCAAGGAAAGGTACTTTTCAATGGCAGTCATTTCCTTTACCTTGTAACGATCAATTTCAGCCTTGTAATCATCAACAGCAAAATCACGAGATGCTTTGCCATCTTTGTTTTTGAACACAGACAGGATCTTGATGGTCATTTGCTGTTTGTCCCCTTTTTTCATGTATGGAGGTACGCCATACTGTGAACCTTTTTGAAGGGTGTCAAAATACTGGTAACAAACGGCACTGTCTCCAACCTTCATTTTGGTAAGGAATTCAGAGAAATCGTGGAATCTTCCTACGCTATCCACCTGATCATAAACAGGCATGAAATCATAAGAATTCATCACTGATGAGTCTTTGTACGTGAGTTTGTACTGGAATTTTACAAAATCACCATGTTCCAGTTTTTCACCAGAACCTTGATTGAAGATCTTGTATTCAAGTCCTGACTTGGTTTTTTCAAACCCTACATTCTTACATGCGTTGAGCATGAGAATGGATAAGGCGCTGAGCAGCAGAGTTGTTTTTTTCATTTGATTGTTGTTATTGTAAAGATGTAAATTCTTTGAGTGCTTGTTTGAATTGAATAACATTTTGCTCTAAGCTATCTATACTTCTACCACCCGATGCATTATAATGACCTCCGCCTGAGAAATATTTTCTTGCAAACGTATTGCAATCAAATGTTTCCTTGCTCCTGAATGACCATTTTCTTTCTTCATCCCGATCAATCAACAATGCTGCCATTTCAATTCCCTGAATAGACAAGGGATAATTCACCAGGCCTTCTGTATCTCCGGTTTTTATGTGAAACTTAAGGATATCTGCCTTGGGTATGCAAATTAACGCAGTATTGTGTTCATAGAATACTTCCATTCTGTTGGATAGCACATGACCAATAAAACGCAACCTGTTTTCATGATAATTATCATAGGTATGAGAATGGATCTTGGCATGTTCTATACCCTGGAGTTGAAGCTCCGCAACCATATAATGCACACTTGGTGTTGTAGATGCAAAACGGAAAGAACCAGTATCAGCCATTACTCCTGCATAAAGGCAAGAAGCAATATCCTTATCAATCAGCTCCTTTTTACCAGATAAAACAATGAAATCATAGATCATTTCAGCGGTAGAGCTTTTTTTGATGTTGCTAACGCCAAAATCAAAACACTCTGTCTGGGGTTCCCTATGGTGGTCTATCAGCACTTTTTTACAGTCCAGGTTGGTCAAGACCTGTTCCATGTTTCTTGTTCTGCTGAAATGATTGTAATCGAGGCAGAACAACCATTTTGCATTGGATAAATATTCTTGTGATGGGTTTCCCTTGGATTCAAAATCAATAACATCGGAACATCCTGGCATCCATCTGAGAAAATCAGCCCAATTCGTTGGAGAAATCACTTTGACTGGGTATCCTTGTTTCTTAAAGAAATGGTATAAACCCAATGCAGAACCCATTGCATCCGGATCTGGCTTCTGGTGCATTGTAATAACAATTGGGTCAGAAAGTGACAATTGGTCAAAAACAGTGCTGATTTCTTTCATCTTGGATAGCAAATGTACAATCCTGAAGCTTAAAATCAATAAACCTTTTCTTGGGGCTTGGCTCAGCTTGGTTTACCTTTGCTATCCAAAAACAAGAGAATATGACCAACAAGACGTTTACAATGATCAAGCCTGATGCATTTGCAGCTGGCAACGCAGGTGCCATCCTTAAACACATCGAAGGTGCCGGTTTTAAAATCAAGGCAATGAAACTCTTAAAACTTACTCCAGAAAAAGCAGGAGAATTTTATGCAGTTCACAGTGAAAGGCCATTTTACGGAGAATTGGTAGATTTTATGAGCAGCGGCCCCATCGTTGCTGCTATTCTTGAAAAGGAAAATGCGGTTGCAGATTTCAGAACCCTGATTGGGGCTACCAACCCAGCCAATGCAGAAGAGGGTACCATCCGCAAGATCTATGCCAAGTCTGTTGGTGAGAATGCCGTTCATGGAAGCGATAGTGATGAAAATGCAGCCATTGAAGGAAGTTTCTTCTTTTCAGCCTTTGAAAAGATCTGATATTGCTAACATCTAATCTAAAAGGGTGACATGATGGTCGCCCTTTTTTATGGCTACTACCCTTCCCCTCTTCATTCTAAAAGAGAATCAGAGAAAAATATAAATTCCAGAACTTTCGATACAAGTCCACGTTATATATTTGTAAAATTATCATTCCCATGGCCTACCATTCCCTTGAAGCTTGCTTGCTTGATCTAGAACGAACTGGTCAACTGGTAAGGATTAAGGAAGAAGTTGATCCTTATCTTGAAATGGCAACCATCCACCACCGGGTTTATGAAGCAGGTGGCCCTGCACTTTTGTTTGAAAATGTCAAGGGATCAAGGTTCAGGGCTGCCTCCAATATTTTTGGAACCCTTGAAAGAAGCAAATTTATTTTCCGCGATAGTTTAGCTCAAATGCAGATGCTGATCAACCTGAAGAATGATCCGGTTTCCGCATTAAAAAACCCCTTTCAGCACCTTGGAGCATTGTTTACTGCTTTTACGGCGTTGCCATTGAAAAATCCGATAAACAAACCTGTTTTATACCAGGAAATCTCCATTCAGGATATCCCTCAGATTCAACATTGGCCCATGGATGGGGGTGTTTTTGTAACATTGCCACAGGTGTATACTGAAGATATTGATTCCCCTGGCATCATGAAATCCAATTTGGGTATGTACAGGATTCAGTTGTCTGGCAACGATTATATCCCCAACAAGGAAATTGGACTCCATTACCAGCTGCACAGGGGAATTGGCGTTCATCAGACAAAAGCCAATAAAAAGGGTGAAGCGTTAAAGGTGAGCATTTTTGTGGGAGGCCCGCCCTCGCATACGGTTTCAGCTGTCATGCCATTGCCTGAAGGCCTGAGTGAGATGACTTTTGCAGGAGCTCTGGGAAGAAGAAGATTCCGATATACCTACAAAGATGGTCATGCAGTCAGCACAGACGCTGATTTCGTCATCACTGGTGAGGTGATGCCCGGCGAAAACAAGCCGGAGGGACCTTTTGGCGATCATTTAGGATATTACAGCCTTGCCCATCCTTTTCCTTTAATGAAAGTTCATAAGGTATACGCCAGAAAAAATGCCATTTGGCCTTTTACGGTAGTGGGTAGACCACCACAGGAGGATACCAGTTTTGGACAACTTATCCATGAAATTACTGGGTCTGCCATACCAAAGGAAATTCCAGGTGTAAAAGAGGTCCACGCGGTTGATGCTGCAGGTGTTCACCCATTATTGCTGGCCATTGGAAGTGAAAGGTATACTCCTTATCTACCCACCAAACAACCAGCTGAGTTGTTGACCATCGCCAATCACATCTTGGGAACAGGTCAGCTCAGCCTTGCAAAATTTCTGTTCATCACAGCAGATGAGCTTAACAAACTGACCACGCACAATGAAGCGGTTTTCTTGCAATATATTTTGGAACGTTTGCATACAGACCGTGATGTTCATTTTCATACGAATACAACCATGGACACCCTGGATTATTCTGGAACAGGGTTGAACTCAGGCAGCAAGGTGGTTTTTGCCGCCTATGGTGACCCTGTCAGAACATTGGCCGGTGAATTGCCGGAAGCATTGAAGGGAATCAGTAATTGGACTGATTGCAGAATGATCATGCCGGGGATAGCTGCCTTTCAAACCAAGCCATATGTTGATGAGCAGACAACCCTTGAAGAAATGAAGCGAATCAATGAGATGCTTGAAGGGAAAACTGGTCCATCGTTTGGTGTTCCTCTTTTGATTTGGTGTGATGATGCCAGATTCACCGCGCAAACCATTAAAAACTTTCTTTGGGTGGCTTTCACCAGAACGAATCCTTCACATGATATATATGGCATTGATGAATTTTATGCACACAAACACTGGGGGTGCAATGGACCCATTATTTTGGATGCCCGCATCAAACCCCATCATGCCCCTGCAGTTGTTTTAGATCCGACAATGATCAAAAAAACAGATAGATTTTTTGATCCAGGAGGATGCTTAGCAGGTATAATTTGACAATTTTTCTTAGCTTTGCACCCCGTTCGGGACGTAGCGCAGCCCGGTAGCGCGCTTGCATGGGGTGCAAGAGGTCGCTAGTTCGAATCTAGTCGTCCCGACAAAAAGAGTCTTGGTTTCCAAGGCTCTTTTTTTTGCAAGAATTGCATCCTTTCTAATATTGGTCAAAAGGTTTATCTTCGCTTAATTCTCATTTTATGACGATTCTCGTCCGAAAAGCCTTGGTTAAAGATATCCATTCTTCTCTGCACAACAATAAAATGGACATACTCCTCTCCGATGGGTATATCACTGAAATTGCTGAACAAATAGATGCTGTGGCTGATACAGTAATTGAAATTCCTGGCATTTCTGTTTCTCCAGGTTGGGTAGATTTGTTTGTAAAGGGTACTGATCCTGGTTTTGAATGTAAAGATGACCTCGATTCTGTTGCTGCATCTGCTGCAAAGGGTGGATATACGCATTTGTTCCTCACACCCAATACACAGCCTGTTACCCAAAACAAAACGGGTGTTCAGTATATTAAAAATCATCACTCAGCTCAACCAGTAGCCCTCCACCCGATCGGAGCCGTTTCCAAAAATACTGATGGCAAGGAACTCACAGAGATGTTTGAAATGAGGCAAACGGGTGCAATTGCATTTGGGGATGGCACCAAAAGCATTCAATCTGCCGGGCTGCTCATCAAAGCGCTCCAATATGTTAATGCATTTGATGGAATCATTATTCAATTGCCCGATGATCATTCCGTTGCTCCACATGGACTGATGAACGAAGGCATCGTTTCCACCCAGGTTGGGCTTCCAGGAAAACCAGCCCTGGCAGAAGAAATCATGGTGGCCAGAGACATTGAGCTCTTGCGGTACACCCATTCCAAATTACACCTAACGGGTATCAGTTTGTCTACTTCTGTCGAGATAATCAGAAATGCAAAAAAAGAAGGCCTTAATATAACCTGTTCTACAACTCCCTATCATCTTGTTTTCACAGACATGTCATTGCTGAATGGGTATGACACCAACCTCAAAGTGAATCCACCCCTTCGCACAGAGAAAGATCGTCAAGCACTTCTTGCTGCTGTAAAAGATGGAACCATCGATTGCATTACAACGCACCATACAGCGCAGAACAAAGATGCCAAGATTTGTGAATTTGAATATGCAGGATCCGGCATGCTTGGCTTAGAGTCTGCTTTCGGAATTCTTGGAATGGCTGGCCTTGACATAGATGAAATCCTACAATTGATTTGTTTCAATCCGAGAAAAATTTTCTCACTCGAATCTGCCATTTCCATTGGGTCTAAGGCGGATCTCACTTTGTTCAATGGCCAGACCGAATGGATTTTCAATAGTACAGACATCAAGTCCAAGTCTTCCAATTCACCGTTTATCGGTACTTTGCTTAAGGGAGAAGTTGTTGCGACAATAATGAACACTACAATCAATTCAAACCAAACACATGAATAATAAAACATCCCATCTTCTTGCTGGTGGCGTTACGGGAGGCGTTCTTGTATTGATTAATGTAATTTTTATCGTTTTTGACCTTACTGGAAACACAAAGATTTCATGGATTGGATCGGTCATCAACATTGGGTTATTGGTCTATTTTATCCTTGAATTTGGAAAACAGCAAGAGTATACCAAATCTTTTGGAGAATTGTTCAGCTATGGGTTTAAGGCAACTGCCTTTACAACCATCATTTTGACCGCCTTTATGGTAATTTACTCATTTGCATTTCCCAATGCAGCTGATAAGGCCATGGAAATAGCAAGAGAGCAAATGTCGAATCAACCCAATATGTCAGAAGAGACGATTGACTCCGCGCTTGAAATGACCAAGAAATTTTATTTCCCTATATTGATTGGTGGAACCATTTTTGGTACCATGTTGGTTGGTGCCATTGGTGCCTTGATTGGAGCTGCTGTAACCAAGAAAAATCCTTCTCATCCATTCCAAAACCAATAAATGAACATTTCTGTCATCATACCCCTCAAAGATGAAGCAGATTCGCTTCCAGAGTTGACCGACTGGATCAGGAAGGTAATGGAGACCAATGCCTATTCGTATGAAGTGATTTTGGTAGATGATGGCAGTACTGATCAATCCTGGGAAGTCATCTCTTCAATTCATCAGAACGACGATCGGTTTAAAGGGATTAAATTCAAACGCAATTATGGTAAATCTGCCGCTTTAAATGTTGCGTTTAAAGAAGCCAAAGGAGATGTAGTTATCACCATGGATGCTGACCTGCAGGATAGCCCTGATGAAATCCCTTCCTTGTACCGCAAGGTAATGCACGAAAATTTCGACCTTGTGAGTGGGTGGAAAAAAAAGCGTTTTGACAATGTATTGACAAAGAATATACCATCAAAATTCTTTAATGCAGTCACCCGAAAAATGTCTGGTATACATTTAAATGATTTCAATTGTGGATTGAAAGCCTACAAAAATGAAGTCATCAAAAATATTGATGTGTATGGTGAAATGCACCGGTACATTCCTGTACTTGCCAAATGGGCAGGCTACAGCAAGATTGGAGAAAAGGAAGTAGAACACAGGGCAAGAAAGTATGGTGTTTCCAAATTTGGCTGGGAAAGGTTTATCAATGGGTTCTTGGACCTGACCACCATCATGTTCATTGGAAAATTCGGAAAAAAGCCCATGCAATTCTTTGGACTCCTGGGAACTGCATCTTTCATGATTGGATTCCTGATCAGCCTTTACCTGATCATTTCAAAAATCATCAACCTTGATTTTACGATCACCAACAGGCCCAGTTTTTATATTGCACTCACCATTATGATGATTGGAACACAATTGTTCTTGGCTGGCTTTATCGGTGAACTGGTTTCAAGAAACGCATCAGACCGGAACAGCTATAATATTGATTCCACCAAGGGTATTTGATTTAAACCAGTTCTATGTCCGATAAGCCAACCATCGTTTTCCTCGGACCCTCCTACCCTTATAGAGGTGGGATTGCTTCTTTTACTGAACGCTTGGCCCGTGAATTTCAATCTTCAGGATTCAATTGTTTGCTTTATACATTTTCCTTGCAGTATCCCTCTTTTCTTTTTCCAGGCAAAACCCAATACTCTAAAGAGACAAGACCAGAAGACCTTAAGATCAAGGAAGCCATCAATACCATCAATCCCCTGAATTGGTTTAGGGTTGGGAAGGAACTGAAGCGATTGGCACCAGAATTTATCATTGTAAGGTATTGGCTTCCCTTCATGGCTCCCGCTTTTGGCACAATACTAAGGATCGTAGGGCAAAACAATTATACAAGAGTGATTTGCATCGCAGACAACATCATCCCCCATGAAAAAAGAATAGGAGACAAAATACTCACATCCTATTTCAACCATGCTGTTGACGGATACATCACAATGAGCGCACAGGTTCAGCATGATATTGCCACACTTGGAATTAACAAGCCGGTTGAATTGCTACATCATCCCCTGTTTGATCATTTTGGAGGTCCAGTTGAGCGCATGATCGCCAGAAAGGAATTGGGCATTGAACATCAAGGAGGATTGATGTTGTTTTTTGGCTTTATCCGGCAATACAAGGGATTGGATTTGTTGTTGGAAGCAATGGCTGATCCTAGAATCAAAGAAAGTGGATACAAGTTGGTCATTGTCGGAGAGTTTTATGAAGATCAAGTGAAATACACAAGTATTATTAAGTCATATCATCTGGAGGATCAGGTAATTTTATTCAACGAATTCATCCCCGAAAATAAGATTCGCTATTTCTTTAGCGCCGCTGATGTGTTGGTGCAACCCTATCGGCATGCAACACAAAGTGGTGTAACACCACTGTCTATGCATTTTGAATTGCCCATGATTGTAACTGATGCTGGTGGCCTGAAAGAAATGGTGATTGATAAGGTTAGTGGGCTTATTGTGCAAAAGGATTCAACATCTATTGCCAATGGTATTCTTGAATATTTCATGAAAGGAAAGGCTTTTTTCATTCCCGCTTTGGTACAACAAAAGAAATCTTACTCCTGGTCTGTGATGGCAGATGGAATCCTGGCCTTTTGGAACAAGCTGAAGAGCGAAAAGAATGCTAAATAAACGGCTAAGCCCATATATTCCGTTCAATTTATCCGAATTTTGAACCATAAATATTTACTGTGAACAAACGTTCTCTCCTGCTGATCATTTTTACTATCTGTTTGAGTACGATCATGGCTCAATCATTGATCAAAAAAGAGATTGATAACATGCTTATTCAACAGCAAGACAGCCTTGCCAGTTATGGGCAACAAATGGTTGCTTCTACTGATGCTGCCACAAGGTTTCGTTCAGATAGTTTTTTTACCAGAATACTGGTAAGAGCACTCAAAACGCCCCATTCGTTTCAATTTCCTTTTGATTCACTGACGACCATTTCAAGGGTGTACTCACCAGACAGTGCTTTCAGGATATTTACCTGGCAGGTCAGCCGGGATGAAGATTTACACAGAAGACATGGTGCCATTCAAATGAAAACCAATGATGGAAGTTTAAAGCTATTTCCATTGATTGATCGAAGTTTTCTAATCAACGCCCAAAAGGATACAGTTACCAATCATGAATGGTGGATTGGCGCTATCTATTACAAGATCCTGATGCATGAATTCAACAAGAAAAAATACTACACCCTGTTGGGTTATGATGAAAATTCAATCAGAAGCACGAAGAAAAGGATTGAAGTACTGCATTTTAACCAAAATGGCCAACCCATTTTCGGTGGCTCATTTTTTAGCTTTGCGCAGGATACCGTAAGAAAACAAGATCAATCCAGGTTTTGGATTGAATACAAGAAAAATGGTAACGGCAGATTACTCTACGATGAAGAAATGGGAATGATCATGTATGATCATCTCATCTCAGAGACGAATGAGTCCGCCAAAAAGTTCACCTATGTTCCTGATGGGGATTATGAGGCCTTCAAATGGGTCAATGGTAAATGGTTACACGTAGAGAAAGTATTTACCTTCAAACTATTGGATGGTCAGGCTCCAGTAGAAAAGCCACTGAATGAAAGCAAATTGAAACCGGTCAAAAAGGGTTAATCATCCAGTTTCAATACTGCAAGAAATGCTTCTTGAGGTACTTCAACATTTCCTATTTGGCGCATCCTCTTCTTTCCTTCCTTCTGTTTTTCAAGCAATTTCCTTTTACGGCTGATGTCACCACCATAACATTTGGCAGTTACATCCTTTCTCATGGCGGAAA
>JAIPBY010000011.1 GCA_021738605.1 Chitinophagaceae bacterium
TGGGTGTGATCATCAGTGCCACACTGTTGTTCAATGACAATGTGAAGGTGATGAGGGAGTACAAAGGCAAGGTGAAGCCAGCCAATGCCATTGAAGTGAAATACCAGGGCGGTGTGCGGTACTTTGTAAAAGCCAATGAACCAGTAACTACCATCCCTTTCATCAAGGACCATGAGTTCAATTATGCAAAACTATTGCCGGCCTCATTGAGATCTTATGGCTGGGTCGTGTATATGCTTGTAATCATCTTTATCGTCACAGCTGTTTCCAATGGAGCAAATATTACTGACGGTTTGGATGGATTGGCAACGGGTGTTTCTGCGCTCATTGGAGCATGTCTGGCACTTTTTGCTTATGCCAGTGGCAACCTGATTTTTGCTGATTACCTGAACATCATGTACATCCCCAACCTGGGTGAAGTTTCAGTATTTATCGCTGCCATGATTGGTGCCTGCATTGGTTTTCTCTGGTATAATACTTACCCGGCACAGGTTTTCATGGGAGATACCGGTAGCCTTGCTCTTGGTGGAATCATTGCTGCATTGGCCATCATTGTGCGAAAGGAACTGCTGATACCTTTTTTCTGTGCTGTGTTTTTGATTGAGAACCTCAGTGTGGTCATTCAGGTTGGCTATTTCAAGTACACCAAGAAAAAATTTGGTGAGGGGAGGAGGGTTTTTCTGATGAGCCCACTGCACCACCACTATCAAAAGAAAGGTTACCATGAAAGCAAGATTGCTGTGAGGTTCTGGATAGTAACCTTGTTGTTTGTGGTTTTTGCCATCATGTCATTGAAAATGAGATAATCCATTTATAGAAAAACAGTGAAGAAAAAAATTGTCATATTGGGAGGAGGCGAAAGCGGGGTAGGGGCTGCATTGTTGTGCAAGCAACAAGGCTATGATGTTTTTCTTTCTGATGGTGGAAAAATAAAAGATCAGTACCAGCATGAGCTTGAGGCCAATAGAATTGATTTTGAATCTGGAGGACATACCATTGAAAAAATCCTTTCTGCTGATGAGGTGATGAAAAGTCCTGGAATATCTGGCAACAACCCCATTGTGATTCAAATCAAGGCAAAAAAGATTCCTATCATCAGTGAAATGGAATTGGCTTACAGGCATAAGGATGAAAGCAGGATCATTGGTATCACTGGAAGCAATGGAAAGACAACAACAACTTCCCTGATTTATCAGATCTGCAAGTTGGGTGGCTTGGATTGTGCCCTTGTGGGGAATATCGGCAATTCAATTGCAAGGCAAATCGCCCTTGATCCCAAACCCATGTATGTGGTGGAGATCAGCAGCTTTCAGCTGGATGATATCATCTCATTTAGGCCTGATGTGGCGGTCCTTACCAATATCACAGAGGATCATCTTGACAGGTATGATCACGATTTCGAAAAATACATTGCAGCAAAATTCAATATCGTTAAGAACCAAACTGAACAGGATTTTTTCATCTACAATGCCGATGATGCTGTTACAGTGAAGTACCTCGAACTATACCCATTCAATTCAAAACCATTACCGATTAGTATGCAAAAAGAATTGCCAAAAGGCGCCTTCATCAAAGAAGGCCAGATGAACGTGAAGCATGGCGATGGATTTGCCATGAGCATTTTTGATTTTGCACTTAAAGGGAAGCACAACCAGTACAATACAATGGCTGCTGCTGTTGCCTCCTCTGTTGTGGGCATTCGAAAGGACCGTATCAGGGAAGCAGTAACATCCTTTGAGAGCCTCGAACATCGAATGGAAAAGGTTGCAACCTTAAAGGGGATTGATTTTATCAATGATTCAAAAGCAACCAATGTCAACAGTACATGGTTTGCGTTGGAAAGCATGGACAAGCCGGTGACCCTGATTCTGGGTGGGGTGGACAAAGGCAATGATTATGATTTAATCAAAGAGATGGTTGCCGAAAAGGTTAAAGCCATTGTTTGTCTGGGTATAGACAATGAGAAAATTCATGCTGCATTTGGCGAGATTGTATCAACCATCATTGATGCGACAAGTGCTGAAGAAGCGGTAAAGGCAGCTTATGGTGTTTCAAAGAAAGGGGATGTGGTTTTGCTCAGTCCGGCATGTGCAAGTTTTGACCTGTTCAAAAATTATGAAGACAGGGGCGACCAGTTTAAAAAAGCAGTAAGGGCGTTATAATTAACAAAATGCAAGGAGAAGGATTAGATATCAAGCAATATTCACTGGGAAACATTTCCAGCAGAACCCGCGGTGACAAAGTCATCTGGGCCATTGTGGTTTTACTGACCATGGTGAGCCTTCTTGCCGTATACAGCAGCACGGGTACCCTTGCATACAAGTTATCAAGAAGCACAGAGTCTTATCTTTTCAAACAGATCATGTTCATTGCTGTAGGTGTGGCCATTATCTATTTTGCACATTTGATGAATTATACTCTCTATTCAAAAGTGGCGCAAATTCTTTTCATCATCTCTGTGCCATTGTTATTGTATACGTTGTTTTTTGGTACCAACCTTAATGATGCCAACAGATGGATTAAGCTTCCGATCATCAACCTTACTTTTCAAACTTCTGATCTGGCAAAGCTTGCCCTCTTCATGTACCTCAGCAGACAATTGAGCAAGCGCCAGGACAAGATCAAGGATTTTAAAAATGGATTTCTTCCCGTCATCCTGCCTGTTTTGCTGATCTGTGCCTTGATTGCACCGGCCAATCTATCCACTGCATTGCTCACGGGTGCAACAAGTCTTTTTCTGTTGTTCATTGGCAGGGCCAGTCTGAAGCATATAGGATTGGTCATTCTTTTGGCTGCGATTCCGGTTGTCATGTTGATAGGATTTGCCAAAATGTATTACAACGAAGAGACCGGAAAGACTGATCCCATGCCCGCCGTGCTCACAAAAGGACGTGTTGAAACATGGATCAAACGGGTGCAAAGCTTCATGTATGCTGACAAAACAGAAGCGTCCTATCAGGTGCAACAAGCCAAAATCGCGATTGCAAAAGGGAGTTGGATGGGCCTGGGCCCTGGCAACAGCGAAGCCCGAAACTTTTTGCCACATCCCTATTCTGATTTTATTTATGCCATCATCATCGAAGAATATGGTTTGCTTGGTGCAGCGGTGATGCTCTTGATCTATTTGCTTTTCTTGTACAGGTGCATTAGGATCATGCGCAAATGCCCCTATGCTTTTGGGGCATTTCTTTCGCTTGCCCTGGGCTTTACGCTGGTGATTCAGGCCCTGGCCAACATGGCGGTAAATGTGAATCTTTTTCCTGTAACTGGTGTCACCTTGCCATTGGTCAGCATGGGCGGCAGTTCATTCCTGTTTACATGCCTGTCTATTGGCATCATTTTGAGTGTTGCTAGAAACGTTGAAATATTGGAGGGGAAAGCAGAACCCCAAACGCAGCAGGAGGGCGGATCAAAATGAAATTGAAAAAAATCATCATAGCAGGAGGTGGAACCGGAGGACATATCTTTCCAGCCATTGCAGTGGCCAACGCATTGCGCAGGATTGATTCCTCCATCCAGGTGTTGTTCATTGGTGCCAAGGGTAAAATGGAAATGGAAAAAGTTCCCCAAGCAGGTTACCGCATTGAAGGGCTTGATATTGCAGGATTCAACAGGGCTTCCTTGCTAAAGAACTGGAGCCTTCCTTTTAAATTGGTCAAGAGTTTTTACCAGGTGAGAAAAATCTTTCAATCGTTTGAACCTGATGCTGTATTTGGTGTGGGCGGTTACTCAAGTTTCCCGGTGCTTAAATATGCGCAACAGAAGGGCATCCCTACTTTCTTGCATGAAGCGAACTCCTTTGCAGGAAAATCAAACATCATGCTTGGTAAGAAAGCATCATTGGTCATGGTGGCAACGGCTGGCATGGAGAAATTCTTTCCTCCTGAAAAATTGGTAAGAACTGGAAATCCTGTGCGAAGGGAAATTGCGGAAAGTACTGTATTGCGTGAAGAGGCATTGGAGTTTTTTGGCATCAGAGAAGGCAAGCCAACTGTGCTTGTGATTGGTGGTAGCCTTGGTGCAAGAAGCATCAACAACGCCATTGCCAAACAGATCAATGCATTTTTTCAAGCAGGAGTTCAGTTGATTTGGCAGACGGGAAAAGGAAACCTGGAGCTTGTTTCTGCTGAAACCCGCAACAGGAAAGATGTATGTGTTACAGAATTCATTACAAAGATGAACTATGCGTATACCGCAGCCGATGTAGTGGTGTCCAGGGCTGGTGCCATTGCTTTGGCAGAGATATGTGCATGCGGAAAGCCCTCTGTACTTGTCCCTTATCCTCACGCGGCGGAAGACCACCAGACGGTGAATGCTTCTATCCTGGTCAACAATGGTGCAGCATTGATGGTTGCAGATCAAACTGCTGATCAGGAACTTGTTAATGCTTTGTTGGGTTTGGTTGCAGACAATGAAAAATGTGAGCGTTTTGGAAATGCAGCCTCAACGCTTTATGTAAAAAACGCCGATATGGTCATTGCGGGGCATATCATCGAAATAGTGGAAAAAATAAATGGTTGAATTGATTAACATAGCAGCTATCCGCAAAGCCTATTTCATTGGAATAGGTGGCATAGGCATGAGCGCCATTGCAAGGTTCTTTCATAGCCGGGGTGTAGAAGTGTCTGGTTATGATAAAACAGCAACAGCACTGACACATGCCCTCTCTGTGGAAGGTATCGAAATACATTACACGGATGATGCATCAGTCTGTCCTACAGATGCAGATATCATTGTCTATACACCCGCCATTCCTCAAGACAACAAAATCCTTTCACGCTGCAGGGAACAACACATGAACCTGTTGAAACGCAGTGATATTCTTCAGATTATTTCCAAGGGCACCTTCAATATTTGCATTGCAGGTACACACGGAAAAACGACCACCAGTACAATGGTTGCCCATATCCTGCGTGATACTGGGTTCGGATGCAATGCATTTTTGGGTGGCATATCCACCAATTACCATACCAATTTTTGGAGTGATCCCAATCCTGTTTGTGTGATTGAAGCGGATGAATATGACAGGAGTTTCCTGAAATTATATCCCAATATCATTTCGGTTTCCTCCATGGATGCGGATCATCTCGATATCTACGGTACCGCAGCAGCCATGGAAGATGCATTCATACAGTTTGCAGGAAATCTCAAAGAGGATGGACTGCTGCTCACCCGAAAAGGATTGAACCGTGAAGATGAGTTCAAGCCGACAGGACACCTCACCTATGCACTTGATGATACCACTGCTGATGTTCATGCTTTTTCGCTGCATATCGACAACGGTTCTTATGTATACGGTGTGAAGGGCAAGGATTGGAAGATGGAAGGACTACGGTTGAACATGGGCGGCATGCACAATGTGGAGAATAGCCTTGTGGCCATTGCAATTGCCAAGCACCTGGGGATTGATGATGAAAAGATCAAGTCAGCAGTTGCCTCATTTGCAGGTGTCAAAAGAAGGTTTGAATATGTTGTAAGGAATCCGTCGCTTGTTTATATTGATGACTATGCTCACCATCCTGAAGAGCTGAGGGCACTCATCACAGGGGCAAAGGCCATGTATCCCTCTAAAAAATGCACCATCATTTTTCAACCGCATCTTTTCACCCGTACCAGAGATCTGGCCGATGGTTTTGCTGCAAGTCTTGATCTTGCTGATGAGATTGTTTTGCTTCCCATTTATCCGGCAAGGGAACTTCCTATTGAAGGGGTGAACAGTGAAATGATCATGCAGCGGATGAAAGGGAAAGTTGTGTTGAAAAATAAACAGGAGTTAGAAGCCTTGGTACTGGAGATGCAACCTGAACTGCTGTTGACCGCCGGTGCTGGGGATATTGACACCATGATTGAACCAATTAAAAACGCCATGCTCAAATGATGAAAATCAAGATGAACATAGTGTACAAGGTTTTGACCATTCTCATGTGGACTGCTATCAGTGGGGGTTTGATGGTATTGCTGGTGAGTGCCGTCATCAAGGAACGCACAATGGTTTGCAAAGCAGTGCAGGTTGACTTTACCGATAGCCAACCATTCAGGATGCTGGATGAAATGGAAATCATTACCACCCTTTGGCCAGATCAGAAGAAAGGATTCCCACAAGGAAAAAAACTCATATCAGTTAATTTATATGCATTGGAGCGCCAACTGGAAAAAAATCCCTGGATTTTCTCTGCAGACATGTTCTTTGACCAGCACCATGTATTGCATATCAATGTGCAACAGCGAACCCCTGTTGCCAGGTTGTTTACACCTGCAGGCAGTTCGGTTTACATGGATGAAAACTTCACTGTACTCCCCGTGAAGATGAATGATATGGTATCACTTCCGGTCTTCAGCAATTTTTACATCAATCCTGCAGGGATAAACGCTCAAGACTCTTTGGTGATGCAACGCATCACTGGCCTGGCCCAATACATTCTTGCCGATCCTTTTTGGATGGCACAGATTGAGCAGGTGAATATCAATGCTGATCACAGCTTTGAACTGATTACCCAGGTGGGAGATCAGACCATCCGACTGGGCAACCGCAGCGACTGGGCAGCGATGCTCGATAAGCTCAAGATGGTTTACCGCCGTATCAGCGATGAGAATGGATGGACCAAATATGCTACCATTGATCTACAATTCAAGGATCAGGTGGTTTGCATAAAAGGCAATGGATTTTACCAAATTCCAGATAGCACTGCACAAATGGATTCTCTCAACGCTGTTGCCATTGCAGACAGCACAGTCAATATTAAAAATAACGTACAGATAATAACCCCAGTAAAAAGTAAGCTATGACAAATGAACAACCCATCATTGTAGGGCTAGACATTGGCACCACCAAAATCGCCGCGATTGCAGGAAGAAAAAATGAATTCGGGAAATTGGAAATCCTGGGTTTTGGATTGGCCAACAGCAATGGTGTTCAACATGGTATGGTACTGAACATCGATCAAACCATCAAGGCCATTGAAACTGCCTTGAAGAATTGTTATGAATCCAACCCCGGATTGGAGATCAACGAAGTATATGTTGGTATTGCGGGTCATCACATCAAGAGTCTTCAGACGAGGGGTGATATTGTGAGGCATTCAACGGATGACGAGATCAAACAATTGGAGATTGATCAGTTGGTGGCAGACCAATATAAAACCTATATCCCTGCAGGGGATCAGATCATTGATGTCATTCCTCAGGAGTACACGGTTGATAATATTCCCAATATCGTAGACCCGATCGGATACACTGGGGTAAAGGTCGGCGCGAATTTCCATATCATTACCGGTGACCGGAATGCCATCCGCAACATCAACAGAAGCGTTGAAAAGGCAGGGTTGAAAGTAAAAGACCTGATGCTTCAGCCACTCGCTTCTTCTGCCGCAGTAATGAGTGAGCAGGACATTGAAGCAGGGATTGCCATCTTGGACATTGGTGGTGGCACAACCGACCTTGCCGTTTTCTACGAAGGCATTCTCAAACATACTGCTGTCATACCGTTTGGTGGTGAAAACATCACCAATGACATCAAGATGGGATTGGGCGTACTGAAAACACAAGCTGAGCTCATGAAAGTGCAGTATGGTAGTGCTTTGTCGGAAGCCGCACAAAACAATGCCTTCATCAAAATACCAGGGTTGAGAGGACTTCCGTCCCGCGAGATCAGTGTAAAAAATCTTGCTTCCATCATTCAGGCCAGAATGAGTGAGATCCTTGCATTTGTTACATTTCATCTTAAGCAGGTTGGGATGGACAACAAAATGATGAATGGTGGAATTGTATTGACTGGAGGAGGATCGCAGCTCAAACACCTGATACAGCTTACGGAATATGCCACAGGGTTGAATGCGCGCATTGGCTATCCGAATGAACATCTCGCATCCAACCATATTGCTGAATTGGAGAAACCTATGTATTCAACCTGTATAGGACTCATTTTGAAAGGCTATAGTGTATATGAGAGCAATCAGAACAGGTTGTATCCGGAGCAACGCCGTACACACTTAAAACCTCCTGTGCAAGTTGAAGAGCAGCCAGTACCTGAAATGGTGATCAAAGCGATTCCCGTCAAGGAGAGAAAAACCCTGAAAGGATTCATGGACAGCATCAAGGGCGGTCTGATAGATCTCTTCAAGGAAGATGGTGATAGCGCGCTTTGATGCATCCTTCAGTAACCCATAAAAGACCACAGTATTTCTATAACCCATAACAATTAAATTCTAGCACAATGATACAATTCGATTTACCCAACGAGCAATCATCCATCATTAAAGTAATTGGTGTTGGCGGTGGAGGAAGCAATGCCGTCAACTACATGCACAGCCTTGGCATAGAGGGTGTAGATTTTATTGTCTGCAATACAGATGCACAAGCATTGGCTTTGAGCAAAGTACCCAATAAAATCCAGCTAGGTCCATCGCTCACGCAAGGCTTGGGTGCAGGTGCCAATCCGGAAATCGGAAGGCAGGCAACTGAGGAAAGTTTGGATGAGATTCGCCGTATTTTGGAAGTGAATACCAAGATGGCCTTTGTTACTGCCGGTATGGGTGGTGGAACAGGAACTGGTGGTGCTCCCATCATTTCCAAGATCTGTAAAGACATGGGTATTCTTACGGTGGGCATCATCACCACTCCTTTTTCCTATGAAGGCAAGAAAAGAGCACTGCATGCTGATAGCGGCATCCAGCAAATGAAGCCTCAGGTGGATACCTTGCTGGTCATCAGCAACGATAAGTTAAGACACCAGTTTGGAAACCTGACCATGAGTGCTGCATTGTCTACCGCAGATAATGTTTTGGCCACTGCTGCAAAATGTATTACTGACGTGATCAATACAACGGGTCAGATCAATGTAGATTTTGCAGACGTTTGTACGGTTATGCGCAACGGTGGTGTGGCCATATTGGGCAGTGCCCGTGCACAAGGGGAAGACAGGGCACAGGTGGCCATTCAACAGGCATTGAATTCGCCGTTGCTGAACGATAGTGATATCAAGGGTGCTAAGTGGATTTTGATCAACATCAATTCCCAAAAGGGTGAGACAGAATTTACGATGGATGAAGTTGAAACCATCCAGGAATATCTGCTAACGCAAGCTGGTCCTGATGCTGATGTCATTCTGGGACTTGGCTATGATGAGTCTTTGGGAGATGATATTAGCATCACCATTATCGCAACTGGGTTTGATCAAAAACTTCCACTCAGTGAGCAAAAACCTGAAACAAGGCAGGAGCCCAAGGATGAAAAAATCATGTTTATGTTGGATGTCAATCCTCAACCCAAAGCAGAAGTGGTCAATATTGTTCCTGTGCAGGAATTGGTAGAAATTAAAACCGACACGCCAGAGATGGCGGCTCCAGTGCTCATACAAGCGCTGCAGCAAGAGGGACCTGTTGTTGAAAAAATTGAACTTCAAGCCGATTACATCCCAACGCTTGTCATCGAATCAACAACGGAAGTTCAAGAAACCATTGTATTGCATGAGGCGGTGTCTCAAGTTGAAGAGCAGGAATTTGTTGAAGAGGAGGGCCCCATTGTTTTTGAGCTTGATCTTACCATCAGGGAATTACCCATCATGGCTGAACCAGTTGTTGCTCCTGAGATGAAAATCGGTAATGAACAAATGCAAGAGGAGGTTAAACCGGCGTTTGTAGCCCCTGCTGCCAGCACTACCCCAGGTTCTTTTTTGAAGAGGCCGACCAAGATTTATACCCACGAGCCAGCTGCCGAAAACCTTGCTCCTGTTCAGGCAACTGAAGTAAAATTGCCAGAAGCAAATACAGCGTCCATTGAGCTTGTAGAAAAATTGGACCTGGAAGCCACCAATGCACCGGAACCAATCTCAACACAGAACCCACAACCTACAGCGCATAATCCACAACCAAGCCAGGAACTGAAAGAAGTTGATGAACCATTTGAAATGGTCTATCATGATGCGTCTTTACCCAAGGCTTCAGTGGCAGAAGAGCCCAATTTGAGCAGTACATTTATTCAGGAAATGGGTGCACTGGATGAGGCGGAAATGCAAAAGGCAAGGGCAGCAGAGCGGTTGCACAAGTTGAGAAACCTTTCTTTCAATTTCGGTTCTGCTGACCCTAATAATGAGTACGAGAACATTCCCGCCTATGTCAGGCAAAACCTACAGGTACACAATACCACGTTGGCTTCTGTTGAGAAATTTTACAGCAATTATGCGGTAGGAACTGACGAGAACAACATAACCCAGATCAGTACGATCAATACTTTCCTTGAAGGAAAGAAACCAGACTAATGAAAAACCTTCCTTTACCCTAGGCCCCAGATATCCATCTGGGGCTTTTTTATTTTTTGATCTATACAATTGTTTGGTTTCATCGTAATTTTGCAAAAAGATAAGCCATGCCAACAGTTTTGATTACAGGAGGAACAGGAATGATCGGTACCGCTTTGAGCAGGCATTTGCTCAACCAGGGTTATGATGTAATCATCCTTTCCAGGAATCCTGTTGAAACGGCTTCTGTATACAAGACCAGTTCTTCTCAAAACAGTTTCAGGCCAAGCGGTAATATTTTTTATGCCAAGTGGGATACAGAGAAGCAAATGATTGATCCGCAGGCCATTGCGAAGGCTGACCATATTGTGCACCTGGCAGGTGAGGGTGTTGCCAAAAAAAGATGGACAAAAAAGCGCAAGGAACAGATCAGGCTGAGCCGTACCCAATCAAGTGAGCTCTTGTTCAACTGCCTTTCTACACAGTCCAACAAAGTCAAGTCTGTTATCAGCGCCTCTGCCATTGGCTGGTATGGTCCAGATCAGGGAAAAGTCTTCACTGAAGAAGACCCATCCGCGAATGATTTTCTTGGACAAACCTGCAAGGCCTGGGAAGAGAGCATTGATAAGGTGCAATCACTGGGTAAAAGACTGGTTAAGTTAAGGCTTGGTATTGCCTTGAGCAATGAGGGTGGCGCTTTGGCGGAATTCAAAAAGCCTGCTAGATTTGGTGTTGCTGCCATATTGGGCTCTGGCCATCAGGTAACCAGCTGGATCCATATTGATGATCTTTGCAGGGCCTTTATCCATGCCATAGAAACAGCATCAATGGAAGGGGTGTACAACCTTGTTGCTCCACAACCTGCTACCAACAAGGAGTTGACGCTGCTGATTGCCAATGCCATGAATGGACATTTTTTCATCCCCTTCAAGGTACCCGCTTTTCTACTTCAATTGATCATGGGTGAGATGAGTGTAGAAGTCCTGAAAAGCACAACCGTTGATTCAGGTAAATTGCAAAGCACCGGATTCAATTTCATTTATACCAACATCCATTCAGCGATAAAGCACCTCATTGGATAAACATCCGGTAATGAGATTGTATTGATGTGGTCTATTCAGAACGAGGTTATATCCTAAACAGGCTGACTGCATCATCATTGATCTCTAACGCATAGGTTTGACCAATGGCGATGGCAACATTTTCTTTTTCATGGCTGATGGGAAAACCAAAACATTTAGGGTACTTGTATTCCTGCACTGCATCTGCAATGATGTCATAAGCTGTTTTACCAAAGGTTCTTTCCGTATCCTTGTTGTCTGAAAAGCCACCAACAATCAGGCCCTTGAGTTTTTTCAATTTTCCCGCCCTCTTCATTTGCAACATCATCCTGTCAATATTGTACAGTTGTTCCCCAATATCTTCAATAAAAAGGATCTTCCCATCGGTATCATATTCCGCATTGCTGCCAATGCAATGGGCCATCAGACAGAGGTTCCCTCCAATCACAGCTGCTTTGGCTTTTCCATGATGATTGAGGGGATGTGTCGATGCATTGTATTGAACTGGTTTTCCTTCAAGCGTATCTTTCAATGAAAAGGTAAAACGGTTTTCCCCATCGTTGAAAGCGCCTGCCATCGGCCCATGGATGCTGCAAACGCCCAGTTGTTCATGCATGTAGCCATGGAGCACAGTGATGTCGCTGAATCCGATGATCCATTTTGGATTTTTTTTGAAAGCCTTCCAGTTGATGCCATCCAGGATCCTGGTAGTACCATATCCGCCCCTTCCGCAGAGAATGGCATTGATGGATGGGGCATCAATGAAAGATTGCAGGTCATGCAACCTCTCCTCGTCGGTTCCAGAGAAATAATTCTTTGATCTGCCGCCCAGTGTTTTTCCTTTGACCACCTTGAAGCCCCATTTTTTCAGTGTCTGAATGCAGGCCTTGGCCCTTTCTGCAGGCATAAAGCCAGCAGGGCAAACAATCGCAATGGTATCACCCGGTTGGAGGTATGGAGGGATTTTCATGCCCTAAAATTAGGTCTTATGGCTAAAAAATGCCCTAAATCCTTCGATACATTTGGTTATTTTTGCAAACACGAAAGAAAGCAAATGAACAATCTCCCCAAACGATATCTTGTTACCTCTGCACTCCCTTACGCCAACGGACTAAAACATATCGGTCACCTGGCAGGTGCCTATATTCCTGCAGATATTTATTCCCGCTATCTCCGGGCGCAGAAAAGGGATGTAGTTTTTGTCTGCGGAAGTGATGAGCATGGAACGGCCATTCCCATACAGGCCATGAAAGAGGGAACCACTGCACAGGCCATCATCGACAAGTACCACCAGGCGATGAAGGAAGACTTTGCAGACCTGCAGATCAGTTTTGATGTGTACCACCGCACTTCCGATCCGCTGCACCATGAAACCTCCAGGGAGTTCTTCAGTTATCTCCATGAAAGAGGGGAACTGGAAACCAAGGAGACAGAACAATATTACGACGAGGCATCATCCACTTTCCTTGCAGACCGCTTCATCAAGGGAACCTGTCCGCATTGCAAGAGCAATAGGGCATTTGGCGACCAGTGTGAATCCTGTGGAACAGCATTGAGCCCCGATGAACTCATTGATCCTGTGAGCACCATCAGCGGCAACAAGCCCGTCAAGAAGAAAACAACCCATTGGTATTTGCCATTGGCCAAACATGAAACCTTTTTAAGAGAGTGGATCCTGGACCAGCACAAGGATGACTGGAGACCTTCAGTTGTTGGGCAGTGCAAGAGCTGGATTGACGGAGGCTTGCAGTCCAGGGCAGTGACCCGTGATTTGAACTGGGGAGTTCAGGTACCCTTGGAAGATGCTGCTGGAAAGGTTTTGTATGTATGGTTTGATGCACCCATCGGTTACATCTCTGCAACCAAGCGGTGGGCCATTGACAATGACAAGGATTGGAAGCCATACTGGTATGAGAACGATACACAGTTGGTTCATTTTATTGGCAAGGACAATATCGTTTTCCATTGTATCATATTTCCCGTCATGCTCAAATTGCATGGCAATATCCTGCCCACCAATGTTCCTGCCAATGAATTCCTAAACCTCGAGGGAGATAAGATGAGTACCAGCAGAAACTGGAAACTCGAGATGCGTGATTTCATCAATGATTTTGTGAAGAAGGAAAATGGCGGTGATCAATGCGTGGACATGCTCAGGTATTACCTCACACAGATTGCCCCAGAGAGCAAGGACAGCGAATTCACCTGGAAAGGTTTTCAGGATGCCGTCAACAGTGAGCTGGTTTCCATTTTCGGCAATTATGTGAACCGTGCTTTTGTATTGATGCACAAATTGTGCGGAGGAAAAGTGCCTCGTTTTATTGAGGAGTTCGCTGATGAAAAAGACCATCAGTTGGTCCGCGACATCGCAGATGCCAAGACCAAAATTGAGGCTTCACTGGAAAATTATAAATTCCGCGAAGCATTGTTTGATGTAATCGATCTTGCCCGAAAAGGGAATAAGTACATGCAAGAAAAAGAGCCCTGGATTCTTGCCAAGACACTTGCAGAGAACCCTGCTCAACAACAGAAAATTGACAACTGCATGCACCATTGTTTGCAGCTTGCTGCCAACCTTGCCGTGCTCATCAATCCATTTCTTCCTTCCACAGCAAAGAAAATGTGTGGCATGATGAAGGTGGTAGACAAGATATTGGATTGGGAGAATGCAGGCAGCATGAAATTGCTCAGTGTTGGATACAGTTTGCGCGAACCCCAGTTGTTGTTCAGAAAAATTGAAGATGAAGAAATTGCCTGCCAGATGGAAAAGTTAAGGGCAGGTGCAATAGCCGCTACTGAAGAGACCAAGCCCGCTGAGGAATCAGTGCATGCACTCAAGGATGAGATTGTCTACGATGATTTTGGAAAAATAGACCTGCGCACAGGCATCATCACTGCTGCACAAAAAGTTCCGAAGGCAGATAAGTTATTACAGCTTGAAGTTGATCTGGGATTTGAGAAAAGAACCATTCTTTCTGGTATTGCGATGCATTTTCAACCTGAGGACATTGTTGGAAAACAGGTGGTGGTAGTGGCCAATCTTGCTCCCAGAAAAATGAGGGGGATTGACAGCAATGGCATGATCTTGATGGCAGAAGATGCAGCAGGAAAACTTCATTTTGTACAACCTGAACATACCATTGCTGCTGGTGCAAAAGTATCTTAAGTAAATCCGGATTTTAATATGAACCCTACAATAAAGAAGGTAGCCATTTTGGGATCTGGTCTCATGGGATCAAGGATTGCCTGTCATTTTGCTGGTATTGGCGTACAGGTATTGCTGCTGGACATGGTTTCTCCGGATGCAAATCCTGGTGCTTCAAAAGCTGAGCGAAACAAGCTTGTCAATACCGCGTTGCAAACTGCCATCAAATCAAACCCTTCTCCTGTTTATACTGCGGATGTTCCCAAACGAATTACTACCGGAAATTTTGAGGATGATCTTTCTGCCATCAGTACCTGTGATTGGATCATTGAGGCCATTGTAGAAAAGCTGCACATCAAACATCAATTGTTTGAACGTGTGGAACAGTTCAGAAAGCCCGGAACACTTGTCAGCACCAATACTTCCAGTATTCCCATTCAGATGATTGCTGAAGGAAGGTCGGAAGATTTTCAGCAACATTTTTGTGGAACACATTTCTTCAATCCACCGCGCTACCTGCGTTTGCTGGAAATCATCCCAACGGCAAAAACGGAAAAATGGGTGGTTGATTTTCTGCTGCAGTATGGTGATCTTTTTCTGGGAAAGACTACTGTGCTTTGCAATGATACCCCAGGATTCATCGCCAACCGGATAGGAATTTTCAGCATCATGGCCATTTTGGAAGCCATGGAAAAAACCGGACTTACAGTTGATGATGTGGAGGCCCTAACCGGCCCCATTATTGGCCGTCCCAAGTCTGCTACATTCAGGACAGCAGATGTTGTCGGGATCGATACCCTGGTTCATGTGGCCAAAGGGTTGTTTGAATATTGCCCGCATGATGAAGCCCGCGAACGATTCAGGATTCCGGGATGGCTTCAGCAAATGGTAGACAACAACTGGTTGGGAGATAAATCAGGGCAGGGTTTTTTCAAGAAAACCAAAACAGCAGCCGGTGAAAAAGAAATCCTGACCCTCGACCTGAAAACAATGGAGTATGGGGCAAGGAAGAAGACCAAGTTTGCAGCGATTGATGCTGCAAAACCCATGGAGGATCTTGCAGAAAGGATTAGAACCCTTTGTGCATTTCCTGATCAGGCTGGAGAATTTTACAGGAGCTTTCACTATCATCTTTTCGCCTATATTTCCAACAGGATACCAGAAATTTCAGGCTCAATACAAAGCATTGATGATGCCATGAAAGCCGGCTTTGGATGGGAAATTGGGGCCTTTGAAACCTGGGATCTGCTTGGGGTGGAACAGACGGTCAATGAAATGAAGAAAGCTGGACATGTTGTTGCTCCCTGGGTGGATGATATGATTGCAGCCGGTGTAGAATCCTTTTTCACTGTAAAGGATGGCAAGAAATTGGTTTATTCGCCAGCCTCTGGAGGGATGGAATCCGTTTATAATTCCACTCAGGAAAAGGCATTCATCGTGATGAAAAACTTTTCCGGGCAAATCATTTGGAAAAATGATGCTTGCAGAACCTATCATTTGGGGGATGATGTGTTGGGGCTTGAGTGGTATACCAAAATGGGAAGCATTGGTGGTGAGGTTTTGGAGGGTATTCAAACAAGCATTGGTATTGCGGAAAAAAAATACAAGGGACTTGTCATTGCCAATGAAGGCCCTAATTTCTCCGCAGGCGCCAATGTTGGTATGATGTTTATGTTGGCTTCTCAACAGCAATTTGATGCGTTGGACAAGGCCATCCACCTGTTCCAGCAATCCATGATGCGTGCCCGTTACTCATCAGTTCCAGTTGTGGTGGCGCCCCACGGACTTTCTTTGGGAGGGGCCTGTGAACTCAGTTTGCATGCAGACAGGATTTGCGCGTCTGCAGAAACCTATATTGGCCTGGTAGAGCTTGGCATAGGCTTGATTCCCGGCGGCGGTGGAACCAAAGAATTCGTGTTAAGGGCCGCAGATGAAATGCATGAGGACGAACCCGAAACCATCACCTTGAAAAACCGGTTCATCACCATTGCTACAGCAAAAGTGGCTACTTCAGCTGCTGAGGCTTATAAAATGGGCATCCTTCAGAAAGGAAGAGACCTGCTTATCATGAACCAGGATCGGCGCATCAGTGCAGCAAAGCAAAGCGTAATCGAACTTTACGAAAATGGATATGTGATGCCTGAGCAGCGCAGTGACATCAGGGTATTGGGCCGTTCGGGGCTGGGTGCACTCCTGGCAGGTGTCCATGGAATGGAACAGGGTGGGTATGCTACAGCACATGATGCCCTCGTGGCCCGTAAACTGGCCTATGTCATGTGTGGAGGCGATTTGAGTGAGCCTGCCCTGGTCTCCGAACAATACCTGCTTGATCTTGAGCGGGAAGCTTTTCTCAGCCTTTGTGGCGAAAAGAAAACACTCGAAAGGATTCAGTCCGTGCTCACGTCAGGCCGGCCCATCAGGAATTGAGTAATCAAATGGTGAAATTTTAAAAAAGATCTTCCACACTAAACTTTCCTTGCGGCTTGGTGTTTTACATTCGCGACTCAAAACCAAGAGAGGATGGAAAATATACATTTACAACAACTTGAATCAGCCATTTCAACAACCAGGCAAAAGCTGGTAAATCACCCCGTTTACGCCAACATCAAAGATCTTGACGGGTTGAGGTGCTTTATGGAAAACCATGTTTATGCCGTATGGGATTTCATGTCTTTGTTGAAAGCCTTGCAGATCAACCTTACCTGTGTGACCCTTCCCTGGGTTCCGGTCGGTAATGCTGCCACCCGTTTCCTGATCAATGAAATTGTTGCTGGCGAAGAAAGTGATGTAGATGAAGCAGGCGTTAGAACCAGTCATTTTGAATTGTACATCAGGGCCATGGACCAGGCGGAAGCCAATACAGAGCCCATCCTGGGATTGATAAGGGCCCTCAAAACAGGCAGTAACATACAGTATGCGCTCGAGGACACGAACATACCCACTGCTGCAAGGCAGTTCATGGATTTTACCTTTGAAACCATTGCCACCGGAAAGCCACACCTGATGGCTGCCGTATTCACTTTCGGTAGAGAAGATTTGATTCCCGATATGTTCATCAGCCTGATCAAGGAGTTGAAAATCCAGTTCCCAGACAAGGTGGACATTTTCCAGTATTATATCGAAAGGCATATAGAAGTGGATGGCGGTCACCATGCTGCACTTGCCCACCAAATGACCATAGAACTCTGTGGCAATGATGAAAGCAAATGGCAGGAAGCCACTGAAGCGGTCAAACAGGCCCTGGAAGTGCGCATAGCCCTTTGGGATGCCATCCACCAGCAGATTGATGTGGTTGTTGCATAAACGTTATTTTTTACAAGTGGTACATGCCAATGGGGCATTTACCTTTACCTTGTAAAAAAATATGCATGCCTGTTCTTGAAATCAATGCCATTTCAAAGTCTTATGGAAAGATAAAGGCCTTGGATGCCGTTTCATTCTCTATTCCCCAAGGTTCAGTATTTGGATTGTTGGGTCCTAACGGCAGCGGAAAAACCACCCTGCTCAGCATTGTTCTTGATGTATTGCAAGCAGATGGGGGTGGTTACAAATGGTTTGGCCATCCACCTTCCTACCTGCAAAGAAAAAAAATTGGTTCTCTCCTGGAGACCCCCAACATCTATCATTATTTGACAGCCGTCCAGAACCTGCGCATCACCCAGTCCATCTCTGGCAGGGGTAATGAAGAGGATATTCATGCAGTCCTTGAAAAAGTAAACCTTCACGAAAGGAAAAACAGCCGTTTCAGTACGTATAGTCTTGGGATGAAACAACGCCTGGCCATTGCTGCTGCCTTGCTGGGAGATCCATCAGTCCTTGTATTGGATGAACCCACCAATGGATTGGATCCTGTCGGGATTGCTGAAATCCGAGACCTGATCAAGGCGCTGTCAGACCATGGGCATACGGTCATCATGGCCAGCCATTTGTTGGATGAAGTAGAAAAAGTATGTGATCATGTTGCCATCCTCAAACGGGGAAAATTGATTGCCAGCGGTACGGTTGAATCTGTGCTGTCAGCGGAGGATTGTATTGTACTCAATGCTGCTGATCAGCGCCTCTTGAAGGAATGCATCAACGGCTATCCAGGGCTGATCAGGATGAATGGAACTGCTGAAGGACTGGAGTGTTATTTTGCAACAGGGACATCTGCTGCTGAACAGATCAATCGTTTTTGTTTTGAACAGGGATTGGTGCTTTCACAGATTGTTGTCAAGAAAAAGCGTCTCGAGGAGAAGTTTTTTGAATTGACTGCGGAATAACATTTTTTATTGATTAACAACAAGACCAACTAGACAACATGATCTCAAATATTATCAAGACCGAATGGCTGAAACTCAAGCACTACAAGGCTTTTTGGCTGTTGCTTTTCGTTACTGCCATTTCTTATCCAGGCATCAATGGCATTGCCTACTATGCCTTCAAGGACAGCATTGATGCAAAGTCTCAGAGTGGTCAACTGGTAAAGATGTTGCTGGGAAATCCATTTGCCTTTCCACAATCATTTCATACCACCGCATACCTAAGCGCTTTTTTTACTTTCATTCCTGCCATTGTAGTCATCATGTTGATCACCAATGAATACATGTTCAAAACACATCGGCAGAACATCATTGATGGGTGGAAAAAGAATACATTTATTTGGGGGAAGTTCATCAGTGTTGTGCTGATAACATTGATTGTGACATTGTTTTACCTGGCAGTCGCTTCCATCATTGGAACAATTGCCACTCCTGATGTTGATCGTGCGAAAATATTTGATAAGGCCAATTATATTGGCTTATTTTCCTTGCAGGTTTTTTGCCAACTGTCTATTGCTTTTCTGCTGGGGCTCTTGATCAGAAAGGCTTTTATCGCCTATGGCATCTATATTTTTTATTCATTCATCCTCGAAAATATCCTGTCCGGATTCTTCAGGTTAAAGTCAAAAAAATGGGGTGTTGATTACGGACATTATTTGCCATTTGAAATTTCAGACAGGCTTATTCCATTGCCTCCATCCATTGGAAAGTTCAACGCCGCTGACAATCAACTTGCCATTGCGGCCATCAACAACCATGTTGTTTACACAATGATGCTTACTGCATTTGTTTGGCTGCTATCCTTTTACATTTTTAAAAAACGGGATCTCTGATGAAAAGGGTATTGCTTTCATGTTGCTTGATTGTTCAGACATTGTTGATGATTCCACAGATGTCAACTGCACAGCCAACGCCTTCTGCAATAAAGGCTGCTGCCATTTCTATGGGCAATGCCCTGGTCAAAAAAAACAGTGATCAGTTTCTTTCCTATATGCATCCTTCGATGATCAAGCTGGCCGGAGGCAAGGAAAAGTTAAGCGTCATTTCAGATTCTGCCTTGAAGGTATTTGAGCAATTTGGTGGTAAAGTCAGCCGCATCACTTATGGCAATCCAGCTGAGATTATTTCCTACAAAAAAACCTTGCAATCCGTCATTACCCAAACAACAACCCTCAGCTCATTTATTGGGGATGCTGAATTGTCATCAAGCCTTATTGCCATTTCCAATGACAATGGAAAGTCTTGGACTTTTATCGATACCAATATGTTCGGCATCAAACAGATCAAGGCCGCCATGCCAGATATCAGTCCTACTCTTGTGATCCCTAAAGCCGCAGCTCCAAAAATCATCATGAAAGAGCAATAGATAGAGGATAAGCGCCTGCCCATCTCAACAATTTTCATTAATTTGAAATCCAGAAAAAATAACAATATGAGAAGAATACTTTTCCTTGCCATGGCATGCATCAGCATATTCAATGCCA
>JAIPBY010000012.1 GCA_021738605.1 Chitinophagaceae bacterium
ATTTCTATCCCCGCTTCTTTTAAGGTGATGATATCGAACTGTGCTCCCAGTATCGCCCTGATTTCTTCAGCTTTGTGTTTGTTGTTGGAGGCAAAAATGATTTTTCTCATGAGGGAAAAAGTTGTTTGAGGCATTGCCAAAGTTGCATTTTCAATGCCTTGTCGGCTTCAATAGTATCTAATGTTGGCGCAGCAAGGTACCGTACTTCCTGGAAGGATTGAACCTGAAAATGAGGAAAATTAATGGGAAGACCAATCGCCGCGGGGCCTACACCAAAAAGAATCAATTGCTTTTGCTTGAACTGGCTGAAAGTAGCCTTGTAGTCAGGCAACTCATTTAGCCTATTTGCAATAATGGTATAATTCGCTTGTTCCAGCTTGCATGCTTTCATGATATTGTTCAGAAAGTCCAGCTGTTGGGAGGGCAGCTCTTTTCCTCCTGCCAGAGAAACAACAACGGTGTCAACAGGAAGGCCTGCCAAAACTTCAGTGGCGCTTGCTGCTGGCTTGTTCGTTGCGGTATCGGGATTTTTCAAATCCACCAGGCAGTTGCTGAAGAGGGTAGAAAGAACTGCAATGGGCAATTTGATGGTTTCTTGTTGGTCCATATTCAGGCTTTCCTTTGTACTTGCAGATTGTTTTGTTTCTTTGTAAAAATTTAGGGTATGCAGACAACGGGAGACATAAAGGTAACAAAAGCCACGACATCAAAAAGGGCATCGGTGGATTTCAAGAACCTGTCATTTGGAAAAATCTTTACTGACCACATGCTGGTGGCAAAATACAGCAATGGCAGTTGGCAATCTCCAGAAATTGTACCATATGGACCAATCAGTTTTGATCCATCCATGGCAACGATTCACTATGGCCAATCCATTTTTGAGGGCATCAAGGCCTATCGTTTGAAAACCGGTGTGGAAGCCATTTTTAGGCCATATGACAATTTTAAAAGATTCAATAAATCAGCATCCCGCATGGAGATGCCATCGGTTCCTGAAGATATTTTCATAGGAGGAATGAAGCAATTGCTTCAGCTCGAAGCTGCATGGATTCCTGAAGAATACGACCACTCCCTTTACATCAGACCCTTCATGTTCGCAACGGATGAGGTTATTGGGGTCAATCCATCAACCACCTATACGTTCATGATCATTTTGAGTCCTGTGGGTCCTTATTATGCGGCTCCGATGAAAATATACGTCGAGGAATTTTATGTTCGGGCCGTTCCAGGAGGAGTAGGGTATGCCAAGACATCAGGTAATTATGCAGCATCCCTGCATCCTGCTGCAGTTGCCAAGACGCGTGGGTATGATCAAATCCTCTGGACGGATGCGCACGAGCACAAATATGTACAAGAGTGTGGCACCATGAACGTCTTTTTTGTCATTGGTGACAAATTCATTACCCCCGGCCTGGAAACGGGCACCATCCTTGAAGGGGTGACCAGGGATAGTGTAATTGCTGTAGCCAAAGACATGGGTAAAGTAGTAGAGGAGCGTGAGATTTCAGTCGATGAACTGGTAGATGCCTACAAAGCTGGCCTGCTTACGGAAGCGTTTGGCGCAGGTACAGCAGCAACCATCGCCAAAATTGCTGAATTGCGGTACAAGGATTTTGTCATGGATTTTGACCCGGCCCAAATGCCTTTGGCCGATGAAATCAAGTCCGTTTTGACAGCAATTCGGGATGGAATTGCCCCGGATCCAAGGGGTTGGATGCTCCCAATTCAAGGATAGTCGCGGTTTATATAAAAATTTGGGATTGGCGTTTGGTTTTTGGAAATTAATTCATACTTTTGCCGTCCCGTTAAAAAAAGGGTAGAATGCCTACAATTCAACAGCTCGTAAGAAAAGGAAGAGAGATCATCAAGGCCAAGAGCAAATCTAGGGCCCTGGATGCTTGTCCGCAGCGTCGCGGAGTATGTACTCGTGTATATACCACCACTCCAAAGAAACCAAACTCAGCATTGAGGAAGGTTGCGAAAGTTCGTTTGACCAACAAAATCGAGGTTATCGCATACATCCCAGGTGAAGGACATAACCTTCAGGAACACTCCATCGTTTTGATCAGGGGTGGTCGTGTGAAGGATCTTCCGGGTGTACGTTACCACATCGTAAGGGGTAGCTTGGACACTGCCGGTGTAAAAGACCGCAAGAAGAGCCGTTCCAAGTATGGCACCAAGCGTGTAAAAGCTAAAAAATAATATCAAAACATCGAAATCTATATAGATGAGGAAGTCCAGAGCCAAAAAATTACCCCTTGCACCAGATCCTAAGTTCAATGATACTTTGGTGACACGTTTTATCAATAACGTCATGTGGCAGGGAAAGAAAGATGCATCATTGATCATTTTCTACGATGCAATTGACAAGGTTGCCAAAATGACTGGTGATGATGGATATGAAGTATGGAGGAAAGCATTGAGCAATGTTACTCCTGCCGTAGAAGTAAGAAGCCGCCGTATTGGTGGTGCTACCTTCCAGATTCCGTCTGAAGTGCGTGCTGACAGGAAAATTTCCCTTAGCATCAAATGGATGGTTCGTTTCGCCAGGGAGCGCAATGGCCGCAGCATGGCAGATAAACTCGCCAATGAGATCGTTGCAGCCAGCAAGGGTGAAGGTGGAGCTTTCAAAAAGAAAGAAGATACACACCGTATGGCCGAGGCAAACAAGGCCTTCGCACACTTCCGTGTTTAATCTCAACTTAATTTCAATACAAAGGGCTGCCTGTTGGTGGCCCTTTTTTATTTCGGTTTATGCACTGCATTTCCTAACTTTGCACCCGCAAAAGCAGGTTTCCTTTATGGGAGCCAATCAATTGCCCAAAAACAAAACTTTTTAAACAATAAGTACAGTCATGGCAGACTTAAAATTTCAACGGAACTTTGGTATTGCTGCGCACATTGATGCAGGTAAAACTACCACTACAGAGCGTATCCTGCGCTACACAGGAATGATCCACAAGATTGGGGAGGTGCACGATGGTGCCGCTACCACTGACTGGATGGAGCAGGAAAAAGAGCGCGGTATCACCATCACTTCAGCGGCAGTAAGCTGTCAGTGGAACTTTCCAACAGTTTTGGGAAAAGCAACACCAGACACACAAAAGTATTATTTCAATATCATCGATACCCCGGGCCACGTTGACTTTACCGTTGAGGTAGAACGTTCCATGCGTGTCTTGGATGGTTTGATTGCCCTGTTTTCTGCAGTAGATGGTGTTGAGCCACAATCAGAAACAGTTTGGCGCCAGGCCAACAGGTACAAGGTTCCCCGCATCGGGTTTGTCAACAAAATGGACCGCAGTGGTGCAGACTTCCTCATGGTTGTTCGCCAGGTAAAAGAAATGCTCGGTGCTAAAGCCGTGCCATTGCAGCTTCCTATCGGAGCTGAAGATAACTTTACTGGTGTGGTTGATTTGATCAAGATGAAAGGAATCATCTGGCACATGGAAACTGAGGGAATGACATTTGATGAGATTCCTGTTCCTGCTGACATGGTGGAAGAAGCCAACGAATGGAGGCAGAACCTCATCGAAGCGGTTGCTGAATATGATGATAAATTATTGGAGAAATTCTTTGACGATCCAACCACCATCTCTGAAGATGAGGTGCACGAAGCCATCCGCAAGGCGGCCATCGACCTCAGCATCGTTCCAATGATGTGTGGATCATCTTTCAAGAACAAGGGTGTACAAACCGCACTGGATGCAGTTTGTCGCTACCTCCCTTCACCTGTAGACATTGATGCTGTTGAAGGTATCAATCCTGATAACGGAGAGATTGTTTCCCGCAAACCTTCTGCATCGGAACCATTTGCAGCACTTGCTTTCAAAATCATGACCGATCCTTTTGTGGGAAGGCTGGCCTTCTTCAGGGTATATTCTGGCCATCTTGATGCCGGTTCCTATGTATTGAACGTAAGGAGCGGTAAAAAAGAGCGCATCAGCCGTATCATGAAAATGTTTGCCAACAAGCAGAATCCGATCGACTTCATTGAAGCGGGAGATATTGGAGCAGCTGTAGGTTTCAAAGAAATCAAAACAGGTGATACCCTTTGCGATGAAGATCATCCAATCGTTTTGGAGAACATGTTCATTCCAGAGCCGGTTATATCAGTAGCTGTGGAGCCCAAAGCCCAGGCTGACGTTGACAGGATGGGAATGGCCATTGCCAAACTTGTTGAAGAAGATCCTACTTTGCGTGTCAGAACAGACGAAGAAACAGGTCAAACCATCCTCAGTGGAATGGGTGAACTGCACCTCGAGATCATTGTCGACCGCATGCGCAGGGAATTCAAAGTAGAAGTGAACCAGGGTGCTCCTCAGGTTGCTTACAAAGAAGCATTCCACGCTACTGTTCAGCATCGTGAGACCTTGAAGAAGCAAACGGGTGGTCGTGGTAAGTTCGCCGATATCGTATTCGAATTCGGACCTGCAGATGCAGAATGGCTTACCGAGAATCCTGGAAAATCAATGCAATTTGTCAATGATATCTTCGGAGGATCCATTCCAAGAGAATTTATACCTGCCATCCAGAAAGGATTCGAGCAATCCATGTCCACTGGTGTATTGGCCAACTACCCTGTAGAGAGCATGAAAGTCAGGATATTCGACGGAAGCTTCCACCAGGTTGACTCCGATTCAATGTCTTTCGAACTTTGTGCCAAGGGTGGTTTCCGTGAGGCCGCACGCAAAGCCAAGCCGGTTTTGCTTGAGCCGATCATGAAAATCGAGGTAATCACCCCAGAACAATACATGGGAGACGTTACAGGAGATTTGAACAGGAGAAGGGGTATGCTTGAAGGAATGGACAGCAGGGCAGGAGCCCAGGTCATCAAGGCCAAGGTTCCGTTGAGCGAGATGTTTGGGTATGTTACCCAGCTGCGTTCGCTTTCCTCAGGTCGTGCTTCCTCAACCATGGAGTTCTCTCACTATAACCCAGCCCCCAACAATATCGCTGAAGAAGTGATCGCAAGGGTAAAAGGCAAGGCCAAAGAGTAATTACAATTACTTGTTAATCAATATATTAGGCCCTGGATTTGTCCGGGGCCTATTTATTTTCGAAAATAGGTGCAATTCCGCGGAAAAATCAGCCATTTTGTTTTGTAAGTTTAAAACAAATCCATACTTTTGCATCCCATTTAAAAAATGGTCATTTAACTATGTCACAGCGAATCAGAATAAAATTACAGTCATACGACCATAATCTGGTTGACAAGTCAGCGGAGAAGATTGTGAAAACCGTACGCAGCACTGGAGCAGTAATTACTGGTCCAATTCCCTTGCCTACACAAAAAAGGATTTTCACTGTGTTGAAATCACCACACGTTAACAAGAAAGCGCGTGAGCAGTTCCAACTCTGCACACACAAGCGTTTGCTTGATATTTACACTTCATCTTCACGTACAGTGGATGCATTGAGCAAGCTCGATCTTCCAAGTGGTGTAGATGTAGAAATCAAGGCCTGATGAGGTCAGGTGCTCCTTAAAGCGGCACCGCAGTTCTTTATTATTCATCTCCCAATTGATTGCCGTTGGCATGAGAAAAAGGAGCGCTGAAAATCAATTTTGTCTCTCTAAAGAGAGTTGAAATATAAACAGGCCCTTCGAGGTTTGTTTACTGTCGGTACTTCCCTCCTGAAGATTTGGGAAAAAGGAAAAGGTCGATGGCAAACTGGGATTGAAGCGAGGTATCCCCTCACTGTCCATTTAACCGAAAAGGGTATAAACAAAGTACAATGAAAGGAATTATCGGAAAAAAAATCGGGATGACCAGCATCTTCGGTCCCGACGGGAAGCAGATCTCCTGCACCGTCATCGAAGCTGGTCCATGTGTTGTGACACAGGTCAAGTCAAAAGAAAGCGACGGTTATACCGCCCTCCAACTCTCTTACGGTGAAAAATCCGAAAAAAGAGCTATCGCTTCAGAAAAAGGCCATTTTGCCAAGGCCTCTTCCACTCCAAAAAGTTTTGTAAAGGAATTTAGGGATTACAGTCTTGAAAAGGCCCTCGGTGAATCCATCACATGTGAAATTTTCGCGGAAGGCGAAAAGGTTGATGTGGTAGGTACTACCAAGGGTAAAGGTTTTCAGGGTGTTGTAAAACGCCATGGTTTCAGTGGTGTTGGTCAACAATCCCATGGTCAGCATGACCGTCAACGTGCTCCTGGTTCTATCGGTAACTCTTCCGATGCATCAAGGGTATTCAAGGGAATGCGCATGGCCGGCCGCATGGGTGGCGATCGTGTTAAGGTAAAAGGCTTGAAGGTCGTAAAGATCTTTACTGATAAGAACTACGTTCTTATCAGTGGCTCCATACCAGGACACAACGGCTCCATCGTTTATATTCAGAACTAATTCAACGCAGCGATCATGCAAGTAGACGTATTATCAATATCAGGAAGCAAGACCGGCAGGACAGTGGATCTGCCGGAAGATATATTTGGTGCAGAACCAAACAACCATGTGATTTATCTAGCTGTTAAGCAGTATTTGGCTGCCCAGCGCCAAGGTACACACAAGGTCAAGACCCGTGCTGAAGTACAGGGTGCCAGCCGCAAACTGCACAAGCAAAAAGGTACAGGTGGTGCCCGTAAGGGTAACATCCGTAACCCTTTGTATAAGGGTGGTGGTACCATCTTTGGACCCAAGCCACACAGCTATGACATCAAGCTCAACCGCAGGGTTAAGGATTTGGCCAAGATTAGTGCACTCAGCCACAAAAGCAAAGCCAACGCAATCCTTGTTGTTGAAGACCTCCAGTTGGAAGCTCCAAAAACAAGTGCATTTGCAAGCATGCTGAAAGGCTTGAATGTAACCAACAAGAAGTCATTATATGTAATGCCTGATCTGATTGAAAATGTATTTGTAAGTGCAAGGAATATTCCTTCTGTCCTTACTGCAGTTCTTTCAGACATCAATACTTATGATGTAATGAATGCCGACGTACTCGTTTTGACAGAATCTGCAGCAAAATTGTTTGTAGAGATGGAAGAGGGTGCTGAAGCTTAATTGATTTTTTAAAAATTTAAACAAGAGATATGAAACTTGCTGATGTTCTGGTAAAGCCCATTCTTTCTGAGAAGGCAAACCAGCTTTCAGAAAAAAATCGCGTTTATTCTTTCAAAGTTGCAAGATTTGCCAACAAATTGGAGATTAAGAAAGCGGTTGAAGATTTCTATGGTGTGACAGTTGAAGATGTAAGAACCGCAGTTGCTCCTGCAAAGAGCAAAAGCCGTTTTACAAAGGCAGGTGTGATCAGCGGTAGGAAGCCTTCTTTCAAGAAAGCTTATGTAACTGTTGGAGAAGGTGAAACCATTGACCTGTACGCAAACATTTAATTGAAAAGAAGCCCTAAAGGCAAAAAAATAAAAACATGCCATTAAAGAAGTACAAACCCATTACAGCGGGAACCAGGTGGAGGATAGGCAATGCTTATGCTGAAATTACCACATCGACTCCTGAGAAATCTCTTCTTGAGACAGTGAAGAAGACCGGTGGTAGGAATGCCCAAGGTCATCGCTCCATGCGTTACATAGGAGGCGGTAACAAAAAAATGTACCGTATCATCGATTTCAAACGCAACAAACATGAGGTTCCTGCGAAGGTTGCTTCTATTGAGTATGATCCAAACAGGACCGCTTTCATTGCACTTCTTAATTATGCTGATGGAGAAAAGCGTTATATGCTTGCCCCTCAAGGCTTGGAAGTGGGTATGACTGTTGTCAGTGGTAACGCAGTTGCTCCTGAGGTTGGTAATGCTTTGATGATGAAGAACATGCCTTTGGGTACCAATATTCACAACATTGAAATGCAGCCTGGTCAGGGCGGAAAGATTGCACGCAGTGCAGGTACTTCAGCACAATTGACCAACAAGGAAGAAAAATACGCAGTATTGAAAATGCCTTCAGGCGAATTGAGAAAAGTATTGATCAACTGTTTCGCGACTGTTGGTGTACTCTCCAATTCTGACCATAGCCTCGAAAGCATGGGTAAAGCAGGTAGAAACCGTTGGAAAGGCATTCGCCCACGTACACGTGGTGTTGCAATGAATCCAGTTGATCATCCGATGGGTGGTGGTGAAGGTCGTTCTTCTGGCGGTCACCCACGCAGCCGTACAGGCAAATACGCTAAGGGTGAAAAAACCAGGACACGTGGAAAGGGTAGCGATAAGCTGATCCTTCAACGCAAGAACGGCAAAAAGCTCGCTAAATAATCACAAGAAAAGAACACATAACAAGAAACCAATATTATGGCTCGTTCAATAAGAAAAGGTCCGTACGTAGCGGCCAAGCTAGAGAAGAAGGTTGAAGCGATGAATGACGGAAAATCCAAAAGGGCAGTGGTAAAAACATGGAGCCGCAGAAGCACCATTACTCCTGATTTTGTTGGACATACTTTCGCTGTTCACAACGGCAACAAGTTCATACCTGTATATGTTACTGAATTCATGGTAGGGCATAAGCTCGGAGAATTTTCTCCCACCAGAAACTTCAGGGGTCACTCAAGCAAGAAAGTTTAAAAAACCGTTGTCGGACTGATATTCCCGGTAACAGAAAAAATACATTATGGAAGCAATAGCAAAATTGAGAAATCATCCCACATCCCCCCGAAAGATGCGTCTTTTGGCGGATCATATCCGTGGCATGAAAGTTGAACAAGCAGTAGCCATCCTTGATCATCATCCTCAGCACAGTGCAACTCCCCTTCGCAAGTTGGTGATGTCTGCAGTGAGCAACTGGAAACAGAAAAATGAAGGTGGTAATGTTGAGGCATTGGTTGTGAAAACCATCTTTGTCGATGGAGCACGCAGCATCAAGAGAATGCTTCCAGCTCCTCAGGGTAGGGCTTATCGTATGCGCAAACGCAGCAATCACGTTACTGTAATTGTTGACGTAAAAAATTAAGAACTTTCAAACTGAATCATAATGGGTCAAAAAACGAATCCAATTGGCAATAGGTTAGGCATCATCCGCGGATGGGAGAGTAACTGGTACGGAAGCAAGAAAGATTATGCTCAGAAGCTGATCGAAGACACCAGGATCCGTGGTTATCTCAACGCCCGTATTAACAAGGGTGGCATTGCAAAAATTGTTATTGAGCGAACACTCAATAAGCTTATCATCACCATCCATACTTCCAAGCCTGGTATCATCATTGGTAAAGGCGGTGGAGAGGTAGACAGGATCAAGGAAGAGTTGAAAAAACTCACCGGTAAGGATGATGTTCAAATCAACATTCTTGAAATCCGCAGGCCTGAGTTGGATGCACAAATTGTTGGCGAAACCATTGCCAAGCAAATTGAGAACCGTATCAACTTCAAGCGTGCCATCAAAATGGCGATTGCTTCAACCATGCGTCTCGGTGCTGAGGGAATCAAAATCAAAGCCAGCGGTCGTTTGGGTGGTGCAGAAATTGCCCGTTCTGAAGAAATCAAGCAAGGAAGGGTTCCTCTTCATACTTTCAGGATGGATATTGACTATGCTTCAGTTTTTGCTCAAACTGTTTATGGCAAAATAGGCTTGAAAGTTTGGATCTGTAAAGGTGAAGTACTGGCCAAGCGTGATTTGAATCCAAACTTTGTGAGTGGTACAAAAGCGGATGGTCCAGAAAGAAGAGATTCTCGTCCAGCAGGTGGTCGTGATGACAGACGTGGCGGCGGTGGCGGTCGTGATGACAGGCGTGGCGGTGGCGGAAGAGACCGCAGAGGATAATAATTTTTAAAAAGGGTATTCAATAAAAATACTTCAACATGTTACAACCAAAAAGAACGAAACACAGGAAGGCGCAGAAAGGAAGAATCAGGGAAGTTGCCAAAAGAGGTACCACCCTTGCATTCGGCTCATTTGGACTGAAGGCGATGGAACCTGTATGGATGACAAACAGGCAAATTGAAGCTGCACGTCAAGCGATGACCCGTGCCATGAAAAGAGAAGGAAACGTTTGGATCAGGATTTTCCCTGATAAGCCTATCACCCGCAAGCCTCAAGAAGTTAGGATGGGTAAAGGTAAGGGTAACCCTGAATTCTGGGCAGCCGTTGTTGAACCAGGTAGGATCCTTTTCGAAGTTGAGGGAGTTACAATGGAAGTGGCACAAGAGGCCATGCACCTGGCAGCTGCAAAACTGCCTATCAAAACCAAATTTATTGTTCGCAGGGATTTTGCGGCATAAGGATTAAGAAAGTTAAACAACTTACACATGTCAAAGAAAATTGATTTTTTGAAAAGCCTCACTGGACTGAGTGAATCAGACATCAAGGCTAAAATAACAGAAGATGAGTTGCGTTTGAAAAAAATGCAGTTTGCCCATGCCATTACGCCTCTTGAAAATCCTATGAGTATCAGGGCACTGAGAAAGGACATCGCGAGGCTTAAATCTGAGTTGAAAAAAAGAGCACTTGCCTAGTCTAGGATAAATTTTAAAAATAAATCCGGACTTGGGCCGGGAGCTAAAATAAAAAGAAATGGTTGACAGAAAACTTCGCAAAACCAAAATGGGTTCAGTTACCAGTGACAAGATGGACAAGACCATTACAGTTGCTGTTGAAAGGAAAGTAAAGCACCCTCTCTATGGAAAGTTCGTTAAAAAAACGACCAAGTTCCATGCACACGATGAGACAAATGAGGCAAAGCCAGGTGATGTGGTGAGAATCATGGAAACAAGGCCGCTCAGCAAAACAAAACGCTGGAGGCTGGTAGAAATAATTGAAAAAGCCAAATAGGTCTTCACGAAAGTCAAAAAGACAAATCGTTTAACCCAACGGCATAAGCCGGATAAAATATAATAAAATGATTCAGCAAGAATCCAGATTGAATGTAGCAGACAACAGCGGCGCCAAAGAAGTCCTTTGTATCCGTGTATTGGGTAACAGTGGACAGGATTATGCCAAGATCGGTGACAAGATTGTTGTTACTGTTAAGGATGCAATCCCTGCCGGTGGTATCAAAAAAGGTACTGTTGCAAAAGCTGTTATTGTTCGTACAAAGAATAAGCTTCGCAGGAAAGACGGTTCTTATATCCGTTTCGATGATAATGCAGTGGTAATCCTTAATGCTTCCGACGAGCCAAGGGGTACACGTATCTTCGGACCAGTTGCCCGTGAACTTAGGGATAAAGGATATATGAAAATTATTTCACTTGCACCCGAAGTCCTTTAATTGAGTATAAACTGCGTGACCAACGCTTAAAATAAAGAAGATGAGTACTAGATTCAAACCCAAGTTCAATATTAAAAAAGGTGACACCGTTGTGGTGATCTCGGGAGACGATAAGGATCCCAAGAAACCACGCAAGATTCTTGAAGTGTTTCCTGAGAAATCACGTGTGCTGGTTGAAGGCGTTAACATTGTTACCCGCCATACCAAGCCTTCTGCCCAAAACACCAAAGGTGGATTGGTTAAAAAAGAAGCTTCTGTACACATCAGCAATGTGATGCTCTGGGATGCCAAGAAAGAAGAGGCTACCAAAATTAAAAGAACCAGGGAGAATGGTAAATTAGTTAGAATTTCTAAAAAGTCAGGGGAGGTAATCAAATAATGAGCACATCTACGTATACACCCAGGTTGCAAACAAAGTATCGCAATGAAGTGATACCAGCACTGATGAAAAAGTTCAGTTACAGTTCAGTTATGCAAGTACCCAAAATCACCAAAATCTGTTTAAACAGAGGTGTTAATGGTGCAGTCGCTGATAAAAAGTTGATTGATATTGCAATCGATGAGCTTACTACAGTAACTGGTCAAAAAGCAGTATCTACCAAATCAAAGAAAGACATCTCAAACTTTAAATTGAGAAAGCACATGCCCATTGGTGCACGCGTAACTTTGCGCGGTGTTAAAATGTTCGAATTCCTTGATAGGTTAATTTCTGCTTCTCTTCCTCGAGTTCGTGATTTCAAAGGAATTAGTGAAAAAGCATTCGATGGTCGTGGTAACTATACACTTGGTGTTACTGAGCAAATCATTTTCCCAGAAATTGATATTGACAAGGTAACCAAGATTACTGGTATGGATATTACTTTTGTAACCACAGCCAAGAACAATGAAGAGGCTTATGAGTTGCTGAAAGAAATGGGTATGCCTTTCAAAAACATGAAAAAGGATTAATCGAAATCTAATTTGGGCGTAAGCCCGGGTTCAACACAATAAAGAACATATGGCAAAAGAATCGGTAAAAGCCAGACAAAGGAAAAGAGAGAAAATGGTTGAGAAGTTTGCAGAAAAACGTGCAGCCCTTAAAGCAGCAGGTGAATGGCAGGCATTGGATCAACTTCCAAAGAACTCTTCAAAAGTACGCCTTAAGAACAGGTGCCAGATCACAGGTCGTCCTAAAGGGTACATGAGATTTTTTGGTCTCTCAAGGGTAACCTTCCGCGACATGGCTCTTTCAGGAAAGATTCCAGGAGTTACAAAAGCAAGCTGGTAATCCGAACGTAAACAGAACTACTACTCAATAACTTAAACCGAAGTAATCCCATTGTTGGGACTAAGGAGGAACAAAATATGACAACAGATCCAATTGCAGATTTCCTGACGAGGGTCAGAAATGCACAGATGGCGGGGCACAGAATCGTTGAGATTCCAGCTTCTAATCTCAAAAAGCGTATCACTGAGATACTCTACAACCAAGGTTATATCCTTAAGTACAAATTTGAGGATGATTCCAAGCAAGGTGTGATCAAGATCGCCTTGAAATATGATGCAATCAGCAAAGAGCCTGCCATCAAAACTTTGGAGCGTGTCTCACGTCCAGGTCTTAGGCAGTATTCCAAGCCGGTTGACTTCAAAAGGGTTAAAAACGGATTGGGTGTTGCCATCCTTTCTACTTCAAAAGGTGTAATGACCGACAAAGACGCCAAATCACAAAACGTGGGTGGTGAGGTACTTTGTTATATATATTAATTAAAAATCTTTCCTTGTCGGGAAGTTTGGATTGCGCACTAAGTTTTCTATACGGAACTGAAACCATCCACACGATACCTCAGGGATTTAAAACCAGAATACTATGTCTCGTATAGGTAAAAAACTTATTGAACTACCCGCAGGTGTAACGCTTACTGTTGGTGCAGGCAACGTTGTAACAGTAAAGGGCCCTAAAGGTCAACTCACACAAGATATCGACCGTGATATCTCTGTTGAAATCAATGGTAACATTGTTGAGTTAAAGCGTCCTACAGACCAAATCAGGCATCGCGCCCTTCATGGTCTTTCAAGGGCTCTTGTCAATAACCTTGTTGTCGGTGTTACTGCAGGTTTCAAAAAGGAACTTGAATTGGTGGGTGTTGGTTACAAAGCTTCCAGCCAAGCCAATATCCTGGATCTTTCCCTTGGTTATTCTCACAACATCATTTTCGAAATTCCAAGTGAATTGTCAGTCAGAACAACCCAGGAAAAAGGAGACAATCCCCGTATTTTCTTGGAAGGTTCCGATAAGCAACTCCTTGGACAGGTTGCTGCTAAAATCAGGGGTCTGAGGAAACCTGAGCCATACAAAGGAAAAGGTGTGAAGTACAAGGGTGAATACATCCGTCGTAAGGCAGGTAAAGCAGCTGGCAAATAATAATCGTTAACTATCCTGGCAGCATCAGGACAAACCATAAAAGATGAACGTAAAATCATTAAGAAGACAAAGGATCAAGTATACGATCCGCAAGAAGATCTCAGGAACAGCAGCAATGCCAAGATTGAGTGTCTTCAGAAGCAACACCGAAATTTATGCGCAATTGATTGATGATGTAAACGGAGTTACCCTTGCATCAGCATCTTCTCGCGAGAAAGATATCAAGGCACAGAAGGTAACCAAGACTGAAAAAAGCAAAATGGTTGGTGAAGCCATTGCAAAAAAAGCAATTGCTGTAGGTCTTGCCGGTTGTGTTTTTGATCGCGGTGGTTTTCTCTATCACGGTAGGGTTAAAGCAGTAGCAGAAGGTGCACGTGAAGGTGGCCTGAAGTTCTAATCATAATTTTGTTCAAATCAATATTTCAATAGATGTCAAAAGTAAATTACAGCAGAGTCAAAGCCGGAGACCTTGAGTTGAAGGAGAAAGTTGTAGCCATCAACCGCGTTGTAAAAACAACAAAGGGTGGAAGAGCGTTCAGTTTCTCGGCACTCGTAGTTGTTGGTAACGAACAGGGTGTTGTTGGTCACGGTCTTGGTAAAGCCAAGGAAGTACAGGAAGCAATCACCAAAGGAATAGAAGACGCAAAGAAGAACCTGATTAAGGTCCCTGTAATGAAAGGAACCATTCCCCACGATCAACTTGCAAAAGAAGGCGCGGCTAAGGTTTTGATAAAGCCTGCAGCCCATGGTACTGGTGTAATCGCCGGTGGAAGCATGCGTGCTGTTCTTGAGAGTGTTGGTATTACTGACGTTCTTGCAAAATCGCTTGGTTCAGCCAATCCACACAATGTGGTTAAAGCTACTTTCAAGGCCTTGGGTATGTTGCGTGAGCCTATTCATGTTTCTAAAACCAGGAGCATTGCGCTGAAAAGGGTTTTTAACGGATAATCTTTCCTTCAATACATTTGATAACGCAACAATACCCCCAGGGGTTTCAATATGAAGAAGCTGAAAATAACTAAAGTAAAAAGTGTCATCGACCGTCCTGAGCGTCAAAAGCGTACAATGGAAGCACTTGGCCTCCGCAAAGTCAATGCATCTGTTGAGCTGGAAGCAACTCCTCAAATTCTGGGTATGGTCAGGAAAGTGACCCATCTTGTTAAGGTTGAGGAAATCTAGCAGATTACCTTCCCATTAATAAACATTATTTTTTAATACGAGTGGTCTTCATCGGACTGCGTTGAGTAAAACTGGCATCATGAAATTACATACTTTAAGGCCCGCAAAAGGAGCTACAAAAAAAGAAAAAAGAATTGGTCGTGGTGAAGCATCAGGCCATGGTGGAACATCAACCAAAGGTAACAAAGGTGCACAAAGCCGTGCAGGTTACAAATCCAAAAGAGGCCACGAAGGTGGTCAAATGCCAATTCAACGTCGTATTCCAAAAATTGGTTTCAAAAACAACGATAGGGTAGAATACAAAGTATTCAACCTCGGACAAATTGAAACGTTGATTGAGAAATATTCACTTGCTTCTTTCAGCATGGAAAATCTTTATGTCAATGGTCTGGTTAACCGTACCGATAAAGTTAAGATTCTTGGTAACGGAGCCATATCTACAAAAATTGATTTCAAGGTGAATGCAATCAGTGAAAAAGCCAAGTCTGTTATTGAAGCAGCTGGCGGTTCTGTTGAAATCATCAAATAATTTCCGATATTTAGTGGCCGTAGCCATTTATACATAACGGACAAAATATATCCCAGTGAAGAAATTCATTCAAACTTTCAAGAATATCTGGAGCATTGATGATCTGCGCAGCAAGATCTCAGTTACCATTCTGCTGATCCTTATCTATCGATTCGGTTCTCATGTTGCTTTACCCGGTATAGATCCAAACAAATTGGACCTTCAAAGTGCCAAGAAAGGTTTACTTGGGTTGTTTGATACATTCGCTGGTGGATCCTTCTCCAGTGCATCCATTTTTGCACTGGGTATCATGCCTTATATCTCAGCTTCCATCTTCATGCAATTGATGACCATTTTGGTTCCTCAAATGCAGAAGGTTCAAAAAGAAGGAGACAGTGGAAGGAAAAAAATCAATCAATGGACCCGTTATCTTACGGCATTGGTTACCCTTTTCCAGGCCGCAGCCTACGTTGCTTACCTTAAAAACGTAAGCCGCGATGCTTTGATTGAAGCTTACCAACCCTATTTCTGGATTTCAACCATTATTGTGCTAACTGCAGGAACTTTGTTTGTGATGTGGCTTGGTGAAAAAATACAGGACAAGGGTCTTGGAAACGGAACATCCATCATCATCATGGTTGGTATTCTTGCCCGCCTCCCACAATCTTTTGTTGGAGAACTGGGCGCCAAGCAAACCAGCGGCGGTGGTGGTTTATTGCTTTTCTTGATTGAAATAGCTTTCCTTATTGCGATCATATTGGGATTGATCTTACTTGTACAAGGCGTGCGAAAGGTTCCTATCAGTTATGCAAAACAATTGGTTGGTAGCAAATCACTTTCTGGTGCAAGACAGTTCCTCCCATTGAAGGTTAACGCATCTGGTGTAATGCCCATCATCTTCGCACAAGCCATTATGTTCCTCCCAACCTTGGCTTCATTTACCAACCTTGAATCAGGAAAGGGTCTCGCGAGGATTTTTAACGATCCAAGCAACGTTTGGTACATGTTGATTTATGTTGTAATGGTTATTGCATTTACCTTCCTCTATACCGCACTTATTTTCAATCCCAAGCAAATGGCGGATAACCTCAAGCAAAACAACGGATTCATCCCCGGTGTTAAGCCAGGTCAACCTACTGCAGATTATATTGGTCAGGTGATGGATCGCATCACTTTGCCAGGTGCCATCTTCCTTGCTCTTATTGGTATTCTTCCAGGTATTGCCCAACAACTTGGTGTAACCCAATCTTTTGCATCTTTCTTTGGAGGAACATCACTGCTTATCATGGTAGGTGTAATCCTGGATACATTGCAGCAGATTGAAACCCACTTGTTGATGCGTCAATATGATGGTTTGATGTCAGGTGGTAGGATTCAGGGCAGACAGCCTGCAACCACCAGCGCTATCTGAGATGATCAGAATCAAAACAAATCCGGAAGTAGAACTTATTCGTGAGAGTGCGCTTTTGGTAAGTGGTACCTTGGCTGAATTAGCAATCATGCTGAAGCCTGGCATCACTACCCAAATGCTCGACAAACGAGCAGAAGAATTTATCCTCGACAACAAGGCTGTTCCTTCTTTCAAAAATTACCGCGGTTATCCCTTTGCCACTTGTATATCTGTGAATGATGCCGTCGTTCACGGGTTCCCTAACAACAATACCATCAAAGAAGGTGACCTTGTATCCATAGATGTTGGCGTCTATAAAAATGGTTTTCATGGTGACAGCGCCTATACTTTTGGTATTGCACCTGTTGCTGAAGAGCATCAACTGCTGATGCAGGCTACCAGAACTTCACTTTTATTGGGTGTTGAAAAGGCTATTGCTGGCAATAGGATTGGGGATATATCCTTCGCAATCCAAGATTTTACCGAGCGTCAGCACCATTATGGTGTGGTAAGGGAATTGGTCGGACATGGGTTGGGGAAGCAACTGCATGAAGATCCCCAAGTGCCTAATTATGGTAAAAAAGGTACTGGACCTAAGCTTCGTGAAAATATGGTGATTGCCATTGAACCCATGATCAACATGGGTACACGGGATGTTATTTATGATGCTGATGGATGGACAGTAAGGACAAAAGACGGTAAGTTCTCAGCACATTATGAGCATACTATATGCATCAAGCGTGGTAGGGTAGATATACTTTCCAGTTTTGATAATATTATTCAAAACGAAAATGCCAATCAATCTCTTTACAGCGGTTATTGATCCTCGTTTCCTCATTTCTATGTCCTAACTTTATTCCATGAGAACATTCATTCTGTTTTTGTGGTCTCCTTTTTTTGTTTTTGCACAATCTGAACCGGTTCTACAAGTCCGGAGTTTCAGAAAAGCCAATGAGCATTCAATGTTATCTACTTATGTTGATTTTCTGAAGATTCCCAATGTTGCAGATGACATGCCCAACATCAAGAAAAATGCCACTTGGATTTCCGATTACATGAAATCAAAAGGGATTTCCAACGTTCAACTGCTACATCCCAAGACTTCAAATAAGCCACCTGCTGTATATGGCGAGGTGATGGTGCCGGGAGCAACCCAAACTGTCGTATTTTATGCTCATTACGATGGACAACCCATTGACTCAACCAAATGGAGTACAGGCTTGCATCCCTTTAAGCCCCGCCTTGCCAATGGTTCACTGGCCAATGGTGGTCAATTGATTGACTGGCCCGAGGGTACATCTACATTCAATCCGGAATGGAGAATTTATGCCAGAGGTAGTTCAGATGATAAGGCTGGCGTTTACACCATCATCAATGCATACGCTGCCCTTGCTGCTTTGCATATCTCACCAGGCATCAACCTGAAATTCTTTTTTGAAGGAGAAGAAGAAGCTGGCTCTACTCATCTCAGCGAAATTTTTGATCAGCACAAAGCATTGCTGAAATCTGATATTTGGGTCATCAGCGATGGACCCGTACACCAGTCTGGCAGAAAGCAAGTTGTTTTTGGCGTACGCGGAGATACCCATGTGGAGTTAACCGTTTTTGGTCCTAAGCGACCTTTACATTCAGGCCATTATGGAAACTGGGCGCCAAACCCAGCCATGGAAATGGCACATTTGCTTTCAAGCATGAAAAACAACAAGGGCGAAGTAACTATCAAAGGATTTTATGACGATGTTCTTCCCCTGAGCGAAGCTGAAAAAATTGCCTTGTCAAAAATTCCTGCTGTTGATGAGCAACTCAAAAAAGAGTTGGGAATTAAACAAGCTGAAAGAACAGGTACGCTCAACGAAAATCTGAATCGTCCTTCCCTCAATATCAACGGATTCCAAAGCGCTGGAGTCGGCAAACAATCAGCCAATGTAATTCCCACAAAAGCCATTGCTTCCTTAGACCTGAGACTGGTTGCTGGCAATGATTGGAAAAGGCAACAACAAAAAGTCATTGATCATATCAAAGCGCGGGGCTATCATGTGACAGATACTGAACCGACGGATAAAGAGAGGGCAATGTATGATAAGATTTGCATGGTGAAACGTTCCGATGGTTACAACGCCCAAAAGACACCCATGGACAATCCCATGGCGCAGCAGATTGTTGCTGCAGTGGCAGCAGCGCTTCCTCAAAAACCAGTGCTGTTGCCAACCTTGGGCGGAAGTTTACCGCTTTTTATTTTTGAGCAAATGCTCAATACCAAGCCTGTTACCGTTCCTATGGCCAACCACGACAACAACCAGCATGCGGAAAATGAAAATATTCGCATCCAGAATCTTTGGGATGGATTGGAAATGTTTGCCTCCATCATGATGATGAAAAAATGAGCCGAAGAAAAAAACTAATCGTCATTGGAGGAGGGGCATCCGGTTTTTTTTGTGCCGTAAATGCTGCCCGCTTGGATAGAAACCTTGATGTTGTTATCCTTGAAAAATCAACAAAACTACTGTCTAAAGTGCGCATCAGTGGTGGTGGCAGGTGCAATGTGACCCATGCATCTACCATGGTAGAAGATATGCTGGATGCGTATCCTCGGGGAAGAAATTTTATCCGGAAATCTTTGCATCAGTTCTCTTCCAGTGATACAGTCAATTGGTTTGCTGAAAGGGGTGTTTCGTTAAAAACAGAACTGGATGGCAGAATGTTTCCTGTTACTGATCTATCCCAAACCATCATCAATTGTCTGATGGCAGAAGCCGAGCAATACCATGTCAAGATAGTGATGCAGGCTGAGGTCGTTTCCATTCACAAAGACCAGGAAGTATTCACATTATCTGTACAGACTGTCAATCAAACATCCACACTTGAAACTGCTGATTTTGTATGCATTGCCGCAGGTGGACATCCTAAATTGTCTGGGTTTGATTGGTTAGAAAATACAGGCCATTCCATTGAAACTCCCGTACCATCCTTGTTCACGTTCAACATACCCGACAAACAATTGCACGCTTTGATGGGTGTTTCTTCAAAGCATGCTGTAGTGAAAATCCCCTCCTTAAAATTACAGGAAACCGGACCAGTATTGATTACACATTGGGGGCTTAGTGGACCGGCCGTGCTCAAGT
>JAIPBY010000013.1 GCA_021738605.1 Chitinophagaceae bacterium
GATGGAGCCCAATACCCTGAATGTGTATGAAGATGAAAATATTCAATTCGTTTTCAAGGAAGATGCATTTTATGATGCTTTCCATTTTTCTGTACAATCATTTTATGCCAACAGTGCAGCGGAAATATCTTCTGTTTACCAGGCACTCCCTGCCGATATTCCTGTTCAATCGTATTTTACTGCACGCATCAAACCCAATCGGAACAACCTGTTGGTGAACAAGGACAGGGTGGTCATGAAAAGGACCTACAAGTCAAAAACCGAAGTCAAAAAGGCTGTTGAAGAGAAAGGTTGGTACGCGGCCCAGTTCCGTGATTTTGGCTTTTTCCAATTGTTGGAAGACCTTCAGCCACCGAGCCTTTCCTCCTCCCTCCAGTCAGGAGCAACTGTTCGGGCAGGGTCAAGGATTGTTTTTGACGCATCAGACAACAACAAAGTCATCAAGGAATTCAAGTGCAGTGTTGATGGACAGTGGCTCATGTTCCAGCCTTCCGGCAGCCGTTTTGTATATACTGTTGAAGAACATTTTCCTTTGGGTGAACATATGCTTTCAGTTGTTGTTTATGATGAAGCGGGAAACAGTACGACCCGGGAATACATCATCAAACGCAACTAATTCAATAGTATGGCACTTATCGAAGGCAAAAAGGCACCTGCTTTCACAGCAGTGGACCAGGACGGACAGAAAATCAAGCTGTCAGATTTCAAAGGCAAAAAGCTTGCCCTCTATTTTTATCCCAAGGACGCTACCAGTACCTGTACCGTGCAGGCCTGCAACCTCAGGGATGGTTTCAAGGAACTCAGCAAGAAAGGAATCGAAGTGGTGGGGGTGAGCCCTGATGATGAAAAATCACACCTCAAGTTCATTGCCAAACAGGCCCTGCCTTTTCGCCTCATTGCAGACACGGATAAAGTCCTTTGCGAGAAATTTGGGGTTTGGGCAAAGAAATCCATGTATGGCAAGAAATACATGGGCGTATTGCGCACCACTTTTCTGATTGATGAGAACGGAGTCTTGGTCAAGATCCTTGACAAGCCAAAGGTGAAAGAGCATGCAAGTGAGATTGCAGCAGAATTTGGCTTATAACAGCCAGGTGATTTCTCCGAAAGGAATCCTTTCTTCCAATCCATGCGTGATCAGCAGGTGTCCATCTTTGTCTACTCCGTTGACTTTTGCATGGAAATGGATGTTGTTTCTTTTGAATGGCACTACTTCATCTTTTTTAAAAAGCTGTGCATTGTAGAAGGATAACAGCTGGTCGAATGGCTTGTTTGAAAGCATGGAGAAACGGTTCTCAAGATGTTGACAGAGTTCTTTGGCAAGGATGATTGGATCAAATGCTTTACCGGTGATTTGTTTGAGTGAGACTGGATTTCCTTCCATTGAATCAAAAACAGTCTGGTTGATGTTGATGCCCATTCCGATGATGGCTTTGTCCCATCGGTTTAATTTGACCATGTTTTCAATCAGGATGCCTCCTGCCTTTCTGTCACGCCAGTAGAGATCATTCGGCCATTTGATCCTGGTTTCATCTCCGGCATGAGCAGAAAAAAAATCAAAACAGGCCAGAGCGACTGCAACAGAAAGCTGAAACTGGTTGTTAAGCTGGAGGCCCGAACAGTCTTTGACTACAGAGAGGATGATGTTTTCACCCGCCTTGCTGCTCCAAGTTTTGGCCCTTTGTCCCTTGCCTTGGTACTGGTCAAGGGCAAAATAAGCCGTACCGTCTGAAGTTTGCCCCATGCGGGCCTCATTCATGGCATGGTTATTGGTGCTATCAGTTGTGGGCAATATGTTAAATGGTTCGCCGGTCATGTTGCTCCCCCAAAGGGATGGAAATAATCCTTATTTTTGGGCAAGTTACTTAATGAACAAATAAAATAAATTCATTGACATCAATATCAGCGTCAGCAGCACCACGCAAAAGAGTTACAAGGCTAACCAGAAGCAGCAAGATCATGAAAGTGATCATCAATGCCATCCACGATAAAAAAGGGGAACATGTGGTTTCCCTGGACCTCAGAAAGATTACCGAAGCGGTTTCAGATTTTTTTATTGTTTGTGAAGCATCCTCCACCGTTCAGGTAAGGGCCATTGCTGATTGGGTAGAGGCAGAAGTCAAATCAGAGTGCGATGAGAGGCCTTACAAGCATGAAGGGCACAGTGCAGGCCAGTGGGTACTGATTGATTTTGTAAACGTAGTTGTTCATGTTTTCCTGGCCGAAACAAGAAAGTTCTATAAGTTAGAGGAAATGTGGAGTGATGGAGTAGCCGAAGAAGAGGCGGATCTTATCACTGAAGCGCCTGCAAAGGCCACAAAGACAGCGAAAACAACCAGAAAGACAACAAAGAAATAAAGTGCTCATATGAACCAGGAAGACAACAGTAGCGAAAAGCGTTCCAATCCTTTCAGTGCTTTCAAACGGAAAAAGGCATCTGGAGGAAATGGTCCATCTTCAAAAGTACCCAAATTCAGTTTTTACTGGATATACGTGATAGCCGCGGTCATGTTGATTGGATATCAGGTCATGAGGGGTGTTAACCCCGATGCCCGCAACATCACAGAGTTGGAGTTCAAGCAGAAAATGCTTGTGCACAATGACGTACTGAAGCTGGAGCCTGTTAAGAACAAAGGCGTGATCAGGGTGTTCATCAAAAAAGACAGCCTTGCCAAACCTGCTTATCAGGAATTGTTGGGTGATAAGTTGAAATATGCCCAGGCCTCGAAGGGCCCTCATTTCCAGTTCAGCTACTCAAAAGTTGATGACTACCAGGAAAACCTGGACAAATATTTCACTGCCAATCCCCAGGTGGATCCGGTGCCTGTTGATCCTGTGAGCGATCCTGAATTCTTTGGCCCATTGCTCAATGTTTTGTTCCCCTTGCTGATGTTTGGACTGCTTTTCGTGTTGATGATGCGGAAGATGGGTGGTGGAGCTGGCGGTAGCGGCGGTGGCGGCGGCGGAATTTTCAATATTGGAAAATCAAAAGCACAGTTATTTGACAAGGGTACCAAGGTCAATATCACTTTCCAGGATGTAGCAGGCCTCGATGAGGCCAAGCAGGAAGTAATGGAAATTGTTGACTTCCTGAAGCACCCCAAAAAATATACTGCCCTGGGTGGAAAAATTCCCAAAGGAGCCTTGCTTGTTGGTCCTCCGGGTACTGGTAAGACATTGTTGGCAAAGGCCATGGCCGGTGAGGCACAGGTGCCATTTTTCTCCATGTCTGGCTCTGATTTTGTTGAGATGTTTGTAGGTGTGGGTGCCAGCCGGGTACGCGACCTATTCAAGCAGGCAAGGGAAAAAGCACCTTGTATCATTTTTATTGACGAGATCGATGCCATCGGACGTGCCCGTGGAAAGAACATGATGATGAGCAATGATGAGCGTGAAAATACGCTCAACCAGTTGCTGGTGGAAATGGATGGTTTTGGCGGAGACAGCGGAATCATTATTCTTGCTGCAACCAATCGTCCTGACGTGCTCGACAGTGCATTGTTGAGGCCAGGCAGGTTTGACAGGCAGATCAGCATTGATAAGCCTGATGTCAAAGGACGTGAAACCATCTTCCTTGTTCACCTCAAGCCCATCAAGCATTCAGAAAAACTAGATATCCACAAGCTGGCAGAGCAGACTCCTGGTTTTGCGGGTGCTGATATTGCGAATGTCTGCAACGAAGCAGCCCTTATTGCTGCAAGGAAAGGCAAGGAGCAGGTAGACATGGATGATTTTCAGGATGCCATTGACAGGGTGATTGGTGGGTTGGAAAAAAAGAACAAGATCATCCTTCCTGAAGAAAAGAAAATCATTGCCTATCATGAAGCAGGCCATGCCGTATGCGGATGGTTCCTCGAGCATGCCTATCCTTTGTTGAAAGTGACCATTGTTCCCCGAGGCGTAGCAGCATTGGGATATGCACAATACACGCCCAAAGAACAGTATCTCTATAATACAGAGCAGTTGACAGACCAGATGTGCATGACCTTGGGCGGCAGGGCCAGCGAACAAATCTTTTTCGGAAAGATCTCAACAGGTGCACAAAATGATCTGCAGCAGGTAACCAAAATGTCATACGCAATGGTTACTGTCTATGGTATGAGCGAGAAGGTGGGCAATGTAAGTTTTTATGATCCTGCACAGGAAAGCACCTTTACCAAACCATACAGTGAGGAAACAGGAAAAATTATTGACAGTGAGGTTAGGGTATTGGTAGACCAGGCTTATAGGCGCACCATTGAATTGCTTACTGAAAAGAAAGCGGAAGTTGAGAAGATTGCCCTGGCCTTGTTGGACCGCGAAGTACTTCACCAGCAGGACGTCGAAGATTTGATTGGTAAGCGCCCATACGAGGAGAAAAAAATATTTGCAACAGATACTGAACCTGTGGTAGAAGAGCAGCCTGCTGCTGAGGTAATCGAATCAGCAGCGCCCGAGGTTGATGCCACTGAAAAGGGATTAGAAGGAGAACAAAATCCTGCATAGGCATGGAGGCATCTACTGGTAAAGAAGGCATATTGAAGAATATCCGAAAAGCGCTGACACAACCAGTGGACCAGCCTTTCCCCGGTATTGAAAAGATCAATTTTGCTTTTGAAAAGCCGGATGACGATCTCTCTGTATTGTTTGCTGAAAGATTCAGCTCATTGCTTGGTAAATTCTCTTTTTGTGCCAATGAGGAAGACCTGGTCAACCAGATCAGACAGCTGGTTCTAGACCGTGGATGGACTGAGGTTCATTGTGCAGATGAGAACATCAAAGGCGCCTTGTCATCATTTGGTTTTCCTGCATTTTCTGAAATGCCGCTCAGCGATGTCGATGTTTCCATCACCAAATGTGAGGTACTGGTGGCGCGAACAGGATCAATGGTGCTCAGCAGTACTGAGTCATCAGGAAGGTTAACCAGTGTATACGCCCCCATTCATATTTGCATTGCAAAGGCCAGTCAGCTTGTATATGATATCAAGGATGCCCTTGAGTTCATGCAAAAAAAATACGGCAATCAGCTGCCTTCCATGATTTCCTTTGCTACGGGCCCTAGCCGAACGGCTGATATCGAAAAAACCCTTGTTGTGGGTGTTCATGGCCCTAAAGAGGTATTTTGCTTTCTTCTTGATAAATAGCGGTCTAACACAATTCCCAATAAGCAGTATCTTTGGCTATGCACATTCCTGCAGGAAAAAAAGTTTATTTCCTATCTGATTTTCATCTCGGTGTCCCTGACCATGCGTCCAGCCTTGTCAGGGAGAAAAAAATTGTTGCGTTTCTTGAGCGGGCCAAAGCTGATGCTGCAACAATTTTTATCGTTGGGGATCTGTTTGATTTTTGGTTCGAGTACCGAAAAGTGGTGCCCAAAGGCTTTGTGCGGATCTTGGGGAAGTTGGCTGAGTTGACTGATTCCGGCATTCCCGTTCATTTTTTTGTAGGCAACCATGACATGTGGATGTCCGGCTATTTTGAAAAGGAATTGAATATTCCAGTTTATCATGAATCCAGGGTATTTGAGTTCAACGGAAAAAAATTGTTGGTAGGCCATGGCGATGGACTGGGTCCAGATGATCATGGATACAAGACCATCAAAAAAGTTTTTAGGAATCCGTTGTCAAAATTTCTTTTTGGTTTGATTCCTCCTTTTTTTGGCATTTCATTGGCCGAATATTTCAGCAAGAGCAGCAGGGCTTCCACCGGGGAGAGTGATGAAAAATTCCTGGGTGAGGAAAATGAGTGGCTGATACTTTACTGCAGGGAAAAGCTCAAGGAGCATGCCTATGATTATTTCGTTTTTGGTCACCGGCATCTTCCTATCGATTTCCAGCTGAATGAAAAAAGCCGTTACATCAACCTTGGGGATTGGATAAAATATGATTCCTATGCAGTCTTGGATGGGACTGCATTACAACTGAAATTCAATTGACATGAGAATCCTGGTTTTCATTGCAATACTGCTTGGTTGTTTGATCAATACCGGAAAGGCGCAGCAAGTCATTGTGGCGGAACACCCCAAATCAATCAAGGGTGATTTTTCTTATTGTATGCCAGATCAACTGGGCAATGTATTTGCCCTGAGCAGTTCAGGACAGCTAAAGAAATACAATGCCAATCTTGACTCTATGGGTGTTTTCAATGAGGTGAGGCGATATGGAAAACTCTACAGCATTTCAGCCGACAATTCATTGAGAAGCCTGTTGTATTTCAAGGAATACAGGATTATTCTTGTGCTCGACAGGCTGATGCAGGTGGTCAATAAAATTGATATTCGAAAAGCAAATATCTTTCAGGCCCAGGCCGTCGCACAGGGCTATGACAATACCATTTGGGTATTTGATGAGCAGGAAAGTCGGTTGAAAAAATTGGATCTGAATGGGAAACCATTGTTTGAAACAGCTGACCTCAGGTTGGTGTTCAATGAAACCTTGACGCCCTCCACCATTTTTGATGCGGCAGGATTTGTGTACTTGTATGATGCCGAGAAAGGCCTGTATATATTTGATTATTACGGAGCCTTGAAGAACCGTATCGCACTGATCGGTTGGACATCCGTTCAGGCCCTTGGTAAAAAAATCATCGGATTGAAAAACGGGAAGGTCATGGTGTATACCCCAGGCGACATCGACATAAAAGAAATGCAGTTGCCGTTCCCCATTTCCATGTCTCATCAGATCAGGTTCACATTGAATGCCATCTATGTGCACGATAGTACGGGCATTACCCAATACGAATGGAATAAATAATTGTAACATGCAGGAGGTATTGAACAAGACATTTCTTGACAACAGCTTTAAGGATTACCTGATGGTATTCGGTTTTATTTTCAGTGTACTTATCCTTCGGAAAGTAGCCAGTAAAAAAATTACAAGGTTGATTTTCTACGCGTTCAGAAAAATGGGCCGAAAAATCAACGAAAAAGAATTTTTTGACCTGGTGCTAGCACCGCTGGAGAATTTCGTCTTCTTCTCAGCAACCTATATTGCGTTGAACAGCCTGAATTTCCCAAGAGAGTTTGGCTTCAAGATCATGAAAGTCAAGTCCGATGTATTGCTTGACAGGATGGCTTCAGGCGTTCTGATCTATTTCTTTTTTCATACCCTGTTGCGGGTCACTGATTACCTGGCCATCGTCATGGAAAAAAAAGCAAAGTCCACAGAGGATTACAGTGATGACCAGTTGATCATATTTTTCAGGGAATTCCTGAAGGTTATTTTGATCATTGTTTGTATTCTGGTGATGATCCGGTATGTATTCAACCAAGACATCACAAAGTTATTGGCGGGTTTGAGCATTGTGGGTGCTGCCATTGCCCTTGCTGCAAAGGAAAGCATCGAAAACCTGATTGCCTCTTTCATCATTTTCTTTGATAGGCCGTTTACCGTTGGAGATTTCCTTAAAGTGCAGCAGGTTAGTGGAACAGTGGAAAAAATTGGATTGAGAAGCACCAGGGTAAGAACCATAGACGGAACGTATATAACCATTCCCAACAAGCAGATGGTAGATAGTGTAGTAGACAATTTCTCCCTGCGAAACAAATGCCGTTTTGAATTGGTATTGGCCTTGGACCCATGCGCTACAGTTGATCAGTTAAGGCAGGTCGTAAAGGAAATGGATGAAAAATTGGATTATCCTGAACTGGAAGCCAAAACAATCTTGCTCAGTGATATCCGGATCGATGCCTATATCATTACCATTGAATGCATAACAGGGGTTATCAGTATCGCAGACTTCAATGCACTAAAACAAAAGCTGAATTTTGAGGTATTGCGATTGATGGAAACCAATGGAATAGCGGTTGCAGGAAAAGAACGGTTGATCAATACAACCCTAAGACAGTCCTGATTTTAATTCGAGCAACATCGCCCGGATATTTTTGAGGCTTTCAATGGCCTCGAAGCGTTCGTTTACTTTTTTTCCACTTTTGATAAATGATTTAGCTCCACTGATGGTATATTTTCTTTCTTTCAAAAGAAAATAAATGAGCTTGAGGTTTTTTACATCATCGGGCCTGAAAAACCGGTCTCCTTTCCTGTTCTTCCTGGGCTTTAAGATGTCAAATTCATTTTCCCAAAAACGGATCAGGGATATATTTACCCTGAACATGGCGGCTACTTCACCGATGGGATAGTATTGTTTGCTGTAAAGAATGCTGTCTTCTGGGATATCCAGCATGGTAATGTCTGTTAATTTCTTGACAGCTTGGGGCCTGCCTTTTTTTGCCTTTTTCAGTGCTGGTGCTGAGGCAATATCAACAACAACCACTTGTTCTGTGGTCTCGGGCCCTTCAATAGAAGGTTCTTCCACCACCTGGGCAGGAGGGGCAATCTTATATGACTTTCTTTTTGACTCGGCCGGTTTACCGGTCAGCTTGATGGGTTCACCGCCAAATAGGTCTAATTGCTGAAGCATTGTAGCGAAATTAGGAACTAATTTTTTTGTGTTGTGGCTGAGTTATGCACAACTGTATCAATCAAATGACTGGTTGCGGGAGGCAGCCAGTTTCAGGATCTGCTGGTACTGCTCAGGGGTAAGGTCATTATAGAAGAAATAAATGGGATCCAATCGCTTCCTCCCTTTGAAAACCTCATAGTGAAGATGGGAGCCCGTTGATTTGCCTGTACTGCCAACATAGCCAATGACTTCACCCCTTTTCACCCTTTGACCTCTTTTGGCTTTTATCCTTGACATATGGCCATAAAGGGTGCTATAAGAATAGCCATGCTGGATGACAATATGGTTGCCATAACCATTGCCGAGGTTTCCGGCTGTTTGCACGGTACCTTCTGCGGTTGCATAGATCGGCGTACCTTGTGGTGCACTGAAATCAAGTCCTGGATGAAATTTGACAGTTTTGTAAACCGGGTCAATCCTGTATCCAAAACCCGAAGATAGCCTGTTAAGGTCTCGGTTGCTCAAGGGTTGAATCGCAGGTGTGCTGGCCAAGAGTTTTTCTTTGTTCTTGATCATTTTCTCAATTTCCTTATACGAACCTTCCTGGTTGGTAATCCTGTTGTAGATGGTGTTGAGCGTATTGTATATACCCTCTGTCATTTCACTGTTTTCCATTCCGGCCACAAGCTGCAACTCCTTCTTGGATTCTATCTGTTTTGCCCTTGCACTATCGGGGATGGGGGTGGCTTCGAAAACCGATCGATAAACCTCATTGTCTCTTCTTTCCAACAATTTTAGCCTGTCATCAATATCCCGGTAGCGGTCTGCATAGATTTTGTTGACCTCTTCAGCCCTTTCAAGCTGCACTTTTAGGATTTTTTCCTTTGGGGAATCAACGAACCTGAAGGCAATGGCCACAATGATCAATCCGGTAACGATGGCAGTAGAGATGAAGGCCAATACCCTCAACAATGCCACCCTGAGTGGCACAACCTGCTTCTCATAGCGAAGCGTGTGGGTATTATAATAATATTTGATCTTCTTCATCCGCTGCCCATCTTTTAAAAAATGTATTTTTGCTGGCCTTGCGAATTGCAAATATAAACCATTGATCCAAGACGGATCCCTATAAAAGGATTAAGAAATGACATCAGCGGAGATTAGAAACAAGTTTTTGAAATTTTTTGAAGGTAAAGGACACCATATTGTTCCCTCAGCACCCATTGTATTGAAGGATGATCCCACCCTTTTGTTCACCAATGCTGGGATGAACCAGTTCAAGGATTATTTTCTGGGAAATAAGCCTGCACCCTATAAAAGGGCGGTTGATACGCAAAAATGCCTGCGTGTAAGTGGAAAGCACAACGACCTGGAAGAGGTCGGTGTTGATACCTACCACCATACCATGTTTGAAATGCTGGGCAACTGGAGCTTTGGTGACTATTTCAAAAAAGAGGCTATTTCTTGGAGCTGGGAGCTGTTGACTGAAGTATATGGCATTGACAAGGACCGCCTCTATGCCACAGTTTTTGAAGGCGATGCAAAAGAAAACATCCCCGCCTCAAGTATCGCCTTGGGTATTTGGAAGGAACTGCTGCCAGAAGATCATATCGTTTTAGGCAACAAGAAAGATAATTTTTGGGAAATGGGAGACACAGGCCCCTGTGGCCCTTGCAGTGAAATTCATGTGGATTGCAGGTCTGCGGAAGAAAGGGCTGCCGTACCCGGCCATCTCTTGGTCAACAAAGACCATCCACAGGTCATTGAGATCTGGAACAATGTATTCATCCAATACAACCGTTTGAAGGATGGAACACTGCAACCCCTTGCGGCTACCCATGTGGATACAGGAATGGGCCTTGAGCGCCTGGTCCGCGTTTTGCAAGGGAAGTCTTCCAATTATGACACTGATATTTTTTCAGGCTCCATACAAACTGCACAAGTAATCTCTGGTAAAAAATATACTGCCGGAGACTCAAAACAAGATGTGGCATTCAGGGTTTTGGCAGACCATATACGGGCCATTGCTTTTACCATTGCTGATGGTCAGCTGCCATCAAATACAGGAGCAGGGTACGTGATCAGAAGAATACTGCGCAGGGCTGTACGGTATTATTATTCCTATCTGGACGTAAAGGAACCCATGCTGCATCAATTGTTGCCAGGATTGGCTGAGCAGTTCAATGAAGTTTTTCCTGAACTGCAGGCCCAGCTGGGATTCATTGCAAAAGTGGTGAAAGAAGAGGAGGAAACATTCCTGCGCACATTGGGCAAGGGATTGAAAAAGATTGATGATATTCTTGAACAGGCAAAACAAACAGGCACCATTGATGGCGCTGCCGCATTTGAATTGTACGATACCTATGGCTTCCCCATCGACCTTACCCGTTTGATTGCTTTGGAGCAGGAAGTATTGGTAGACGAAGAGGGTTTTGAGCGCGAAATGCAGGTTCAGAAAAACCGTAGCCGTGCTGCAACCGTATCAGATGTTGACGACTGGGTAGAAGTCTCAGGTCAGGCCATTGCTGAAAATGCATTTGTCGGATATGATGAATTGTCATGCAGTACCCATTTGCTGCGGTATAGAAAGGTAACGGCAAAAGGGCAAACCAATTTTCAGGTAGTGCTGGAGCAGACTCCGTTTTATGCAGAGAGTGGCGGCCAGGTCGGGGATACCGGAACCATTACCATGGGTGATCATGTGATGGAGGTGATCAACACCAAAAAAGAAAATGACCTGATTGTCCATACCGTGTCGGCATTGCCTGAAACAGTTGCTCCTGCTGTTTTTGCTGCCGTCAATACCAACAGGAGAAAAGAAATCACCAATCACCATACCCTTACCCATTTATTGCATGCAGCGTTACGCAGTGTGTTGGGAACCCATGTGGCGCAAAAAGGATCATTGGTTTCAAGTGATGGCATGCGTTTTGATTTTTCGCATTTTGCAAAAATGACAGACGAGGAATTGGCAGCCGTTACGGCGATGGTCAATGCGAAGATCCGTGAAAATATTCCTGTTATCATCAGGGAAATGGACAAGGAAGAAGCCATGAAACTAGGTGCCATGGCACTTTTTGGAGAAAAATACGGCCACAAGGTCAGGGTGGTTACCATTGATCCTGCATACTCGATTGAACTCTGTGGAGGTACACATGTTTCTCAAACAGGAGCGCTGGGTCAATGCATGATCGTATCCGAGTCAGGTGTGGCTGCTGGTGTTCGCCGCATTGAAGCTGTTTGTGGTATTGCAGCAGACCATAAACACCTGGAAGAGCAACACCTGCTAAAACAAGTCAGCACATTGCTCAAGAATCCACGTGAGTTGGTGCGTTCTATCGAACAACACCTGGAGGAATTGTCAGCGATCAAAAAACAGTTGGAGCAGACAGAGAACAGGTTGCTGGGGTATTTGAAGACAGAACTGATGCAGAAATCAGAAGCAGTCAATGGTATCAATTTTATTGGCGTCATCACAGAAGCCTCTTCCTCTGATTCTCTAAAAAAATTATGCAATGATCTACGGACCACCTATTCTTATACCCTTGTTGTCCTGGCGGCAAATATAGCGGGTAAGCCTGCTGTAGCAGTTGGCCTTTCGGACACCCTGGTTACTGAAAAAGGCCTGGATGCAGTGGCAATCATCAAGACCCATGTTGCTGGTCATATCAAAGGTGGTGGAGGTGGACAAAAATCCCTGGCATCAGCAGGAGGACAGGAAGCGAGTGGTTTGGAGGCTGCCATTGCTGCCATTAAAAATTCACTGGTTTGATGCAATGGTCCTTTAACTTTATCTCATTTGAAATCAAGCAATACAATGTCGGAAGACCTGACAATAAAATATGAAGCAGTAATCGGACTTGAAGTGCATGCACAATTGCAAACAAAAAGCAAGTTGTTTGCAGGAGATGCTGCAGCTTTTGGGGCAGGTCCCAATACCCATGTCAGCGCGATTACGCTTGGCCATCCTGGCACGTTGCCCAGGATGAACAAGGCTGCCATTGAGCATGCCATCAGCATGGGCCTGGTCTGTCATTGCACCATTGAAAAATACAATTACTTCGCAAGGAAAAATTATTTTTATCCTGATCTGCCCAAAGGCTATCAGATCTCACAGCATACCACACCCATTTGCAGTGGTGGCTTTGTAAGCATCAATACTTCAACAGGTCGGCGTGATATTCAACTAACGAGAATACACATGGAAGAAGATGCGGGCAAAAGCATTCATGACCAGCATGATGGGCTGACATTGCTGGATTACAACCGTGCCGGTGTTCCCCTGATTGAAATTGTTACAGATCCTGTTCTGCACAGTGCCGAAGAGGCTTCTGCCTACTTGACACAGGTCAGAAAGCTGGTCAGGTGGATAGGAATTTGTGACGGGAACATGGAAGAGGGAAGCCTGCGTTGCGATGCCAATATCTCAGTCAGGCCAAGAGGTAGTAAGGTTCTGGGAACCCGGGTGGAAGTGAAAAACCTCAACTCGATCAGGCATCTCCGGCATGCGATTGAAATAGAGATTACCCGTTTGTCTGCCATGTGTGAAAAGGGTGAGACCATTGTGCAGGAAACCAGGAGCTATGATGCAGACAGGGGCATCACTTTTTCTATCAGAACAAAAGAAGATGCGGATGATTACCGTTACTTTCCTGAGCCAGATCTTGCCCCTTTTAAATTCACCGATGCGTTTATTGATGGCTTAAGAGATGCGCTTCCTTCCCTTCCTGAGGAAAGGGCAATCCAATACGTGGAGGCTTATGGTCTGACCAACTATGACGCAGAACAATTGACAGAGGACAAAGATCTGAGTGATCTTTTTGAAAAAATTGCCGCTTCAACGCCACATAAAAAAAACCTGGCTAATTTTCTGATAGGTCCACTGCGCGCCCATCTCAATCTTGTAGACGGTTCCTGGAATGATATTGCCATCTCTATAGAAAACTGGCATCATTTGCTGAACCTGGTTGCAGATGGCAAACTAGGCTTTTCCGTTGCTGCCCAAAAGCTTTTGCCCATCATGCTCCAAGACAGCAATTCCAGTCCTTTGGCCCTGGCTGCTGCAATGAATTTGCTTCAGGATGCAGGAGATGATGAGATAGGGAATTGGGTACAACAGGTACTGGATGCTATGCCGGACAAGGTAGAAGAATACAGAAAAGGAAAAAAAGGGTTGATAGGTTTGTTTGTGGGTGAAGTTAAAAAAATATCAAAGGGGAAAGCAGATCCCAAAACTACAACGGAACTCCTCAGTGCACATTTAAATAAAAAACAATAGCATGAAAAAAATCTTGATGGCAATCACAATGCTGGTTTTCCTTGCTGCTGCATCCTGCAAGCGCACAGAAAAAAATGTCAGCTTCAATTTCACCGTTGACAGCAATACTGAAAAACAGGCTGTTTACCTGGACCTGATTGAGTTGGAAGGAAAACCTATCACCATGGATACTGCCATTGCTGAAATGGGGAAGGCCGTTTTTGTGCTAAAGGGTGGGGCAGTTGATCCTGAGGCATTGTACAGGGTGAGGTTTGAAAAAACCCAGGCTTATTTTCTGGTGATTCCTGACAAAATATCCATCATTGTTACGGCAGACCTCAAAAGCCCCGACTTGTTTTCAAGCAATTCTGATGGTAGCATTTCTTTCAAGCTGCTTCTCTCAGGTTTCAATGCAAGGCTTCAGGAAATTGATGCCATCCGCAACGCGATCGTAGCGAAAGGTGATGTGATGGACAGCAGCAGGGTAGTGCTTGAAACCAGTTTCCGTGATAAAATCACAGCGGCAGGTTCATTTCTGCTCAATTATGCTGATACAACACAGACTCCTGCTGTCGCCATTTATGCACTGGGTATGTCAAGAAACCTGGTTTCACCTGATCAGGTCAAGCCTGCACTCAATGCTATTGCAAAGCGTTTTCCCAAGTCTAAAAAAATAGCAAAACTCGCAGGAGACCTTGATAACCAAACGGCACCCAAGCAAACAGAGGATCTTGTGGGGAAAGAAGCGCCATTGTTTGAATTGCCGGATGTAAATGGTAAAACCATTTCTTTGGCATCATTGCGCGGCAAATATGTATTGGTTGATTTTTGGGCGAGCTGGTGCAAACCATGCCGCATGGAAAACCCCAATGTAGTAGCAGCTTACCAACAATTCAAGGACAAGAATTTTACTGTGCTGGGTGTTTCTTTGGACAAGGATAAAGACGCCTGGGTAAATGCCATCAAAGATGATGGTTTGACCTGGGCACATATCAGTGACCTCAAGCAATGGGAGAGTTCAGTGGTACCCCTGTACCAGATTGAAGGAATCCCCTTCAATGTATTGCTTGATCCTCAGGGAAAAATCATTGCCAAAGGCCTGCGAGGAGAAGAGCTTCTGGCAAAGCTAACTGAGATCTTGAAGTAATTCTTTTTCACTGATAAGGGCCTCAATTTTTGTTCTTTGCTGCCAGCAAAAGCAGTACGGGAAGGAGAACCAGGTTGGTCAAGGTTGCCACCAGCAGTGTAAAGGAGGTGAGCCATCCCAATGCCTGTGTGCTGCCGAATCCACTGATGACGAAAATGATGAATCCTGCAATCAAAACCAGTGAGGTGTACACAATGCTGATGCCCGTCTCCCTGATGGTTTGTACAACAGTCTCATGAACCTTTCCGTTAAAATGAGGTAGCTCCTGTTTGTAATTCACCAAAAAACGAATGGTGATGTCTATGGCAATTCCGAGTGCAACACTGAAAACCAGTACCGTAGAGGGTTTGATGGCAATGCCCATCCATCCCATCAGCCCGGCCGTCATCACCAATGGAATCAAATTGGGAATCAGCGAGCAGAGCAGGATCCTGAATGACCTGAACAAATAAAGCATGCAAAGTGAAATGAAAAGGAAGGCCCAGAAAATGCTTTCTTTCAAGCCCTTGATGATGAACCTGCTGCCTTCAAGGAATGTTATGCTGGAGCCAGTCAACTGAACTGAAACCTTGCTGGTGTCAAAATAGTCTGGTATATGGGCTTCCAAGCTGTCAATCAAGACTGGCATGCGCATGCTTCCCACATCAGCCATGTTTACACTGATGCGGGTAACCTGTTTGTTGCTGTCAATGAAGGAAGACATCAGTTTTTCCAATGAACCTTTCGCAGGTGAATTTCCTTTGCTGGGCTTCAAATAGTCCGCCATGAATGCCCCATCAAATGCATTGGGCATTGAATAGTTGTTGCTGTCCCCATCATAGAATCCTTGTCTGGCGAATTTTAATCCTTCCGCCAGTGAAAGTGGGCGTGCCATTTCAGGATAGGAAGCAATATAGGCACTGAATGAAGATACCTTGTCATAGACAGAAAGGGCTCTGGAGCCTGCAATGCCATTTTTCTTTTTGGTGTCCACAAGTATTTCCAAAGGCATGATGCCCCTAAAATTGGATTCAAAGAACCGAAGGTCAGTGTAGATCTTGTCCTTTTTGGGGAGGTCATCAACAATAAAAGACTGTGTTTTCAGTTTTGAAATGCCAATGATGGAGAAAATCAATGCAATGCCGGTAGCCAGGTAAACCGTTTTTTTATTGATGAATACCCATTGTTCGATGGTTGTAAGCAGGGTCTGCAACCATTTATTTTCCAGATAGCGGGTATGCTTTTGCCTGGGTTCTGCCATGTAGTATAACGAGATGGGAATCAGGACCAAGGAGATAAAAAACAACGCCATGATGTTGATGCCGGCAACAATTCCAAATTCTTTTAAAATGATGCTTTTGGTCAAAGCAAACACGGCAAATCCTAATGCTGCACTGATGTTACAGAAAAGGGTCACAACGCCCATTTTGCCAATCATCTCTACAATCGCTTTCTTCTTGTCACCCGTTTTCATGAACGCGGTATGGTACTTGTTCAGGAAATAGATACAGTTGGGAATCCCAATCACAACCACCAATGGCGGGATCAAGGCGTTTAGCAGGGTGATCCTGAAGCCGAGCATGTGGATGGTACCAAGACTGTAAACAACCCCTATGAGTACAACTGTAAGGGACAGCAGGGTGGTGCTCAAAGACCTGAAGAAAATGAACAATATCAGGGCAGACAAAAGCACAGAACCCAGCAGGAACCATTGCATCTCCTTTGCAATGCGGAGTGCAACATTGGTTCTGATCAGGGGTAGACCACTGAGGTGCAAATCAAGCTTTGAAGTTTCAGCAAAAGCCGCAGCCTCTTTTTCGATTTCGCCAATGGTGGTTTCCCTGGCCTTGGATCCAAGAATTTTACTGTTGATCCTTAACCCTAGCAAATAGGCTTTTGCATCAGGATTATAGATCAGCCCACGGTAAAATGGAAGTGAATTAAAAATATCCTTGAGGCTGTCGATTTCTTGTTGGCTTTTGATGTTGGCTGGGAAAATCCTGATGGCATCCAATTTGCTGGTGCTGTCATTTTTTTTCAAGGTCACTGCACTATTGACACTGATGATGTCTTCAACGCCATTGATTTTTTTTAACCGATCCTGAAAACCTGTTAAAGCATTGAACTGATTGACCTCAAAAAAATTTGCAGATGTAAAACCAATGGTCAGGAGGTTACCATCCTCGCCGAAAGTTTTTTTGAATTCAAGGTATGCCTTGTACTTGGGATGGTCTGTTGGAATGGCCCGGGAAAAGTCATAACTCATCTGAACCTTGCTGGCATGGTAGCCCATGAAAACGGTCAACACGACCAGCGCAATGATCAATGGTATGCGAAATTTAAGAACCGCCTTGCCCAGCGCCTGCCACATAGGAAAAATTTTTACAAAGGAAAGGATTTTATGCGGCTCCCCTTCAATCTTTTTAGCGGGCAGGGGCATCTCCTAATTCGTTAATTTTATACCATGAAGCGTCTGCTCCTGTTCTCAATGGCTTGTTTTGCCCTGCATGCATTGCATGCACAAACCCTGCCTTCCATTGGACAATGGCGAGATCATCTTCCCATGCGATCAATTGTCAACCTTGACAACTCCTCATCCAAGTTGATTGCCGCTACCTCATTTGGCTATTTCACCTATAATCCTGCAGCCAAATCATATGATGTGCATACCAAGGCCCGCGGCCTTTCAGAGGTAAACCTGAAACATTTGGCCAAAGACCCTTTTTCAGAAAAAATGCTCATTGTCTATGAGAATGCCAACATCGACCTGGTGGAAGGTGACCAAATTCGGAATATCCCCGATGTATTGCTCAGCAAAATTCAAGGGGATAAAACCATCAACCATATTCTCTGGGCAGGTACGGATGCTCTCTTGTCTTCCAACCTGGGCATTATTGCGGTAAATACCCAGCGCAAAGAAATCAGGGATACATACAGGCCGGGAAACAATGGCGCAGATATCAAGATATTCCAGCTCGCCCTTATGAACAATCTCCTCTATGCTGCCAGTTCTGAGGGTTTGAAAAAAGCATCTTTTCAAACTGCCACACTGGGAGATTTCAGGTCCTGGACGCTGGAGCCCATTCCCGGAGTTGCTGGCATCGTTGACAATATCCTCAATTGGAATGACAGGCTGGTTGCCAGAAAAAGAGATTCCATTTTCGTCAAATCGAATGGGTCGTGGAGCCTGTTCTATGTATCTTCCAGACCAATCACTGCCATCAATACCAGTGGCAATGGTCTTTATATTGGGCAGTCACTGCAGGGCAAGGGTGCTGTTGTTTATTTTGCTGATCCCGGCGCACAAGCTCAACTGATTGCCACTCCTTCCATGTCCTTTCCGGTTGAAACATTGAAAATCAACCAGGAGCTTTGGATAGGTGATATAAACAATGGATTGATCAAGGTGTCTGCAACTGCCGATGAACAATTCTTGCCCAATGCACCCTATGGCATTGCCTATGGAGGCGGAACCTATGCCAATGCAACGGTTTGGGCTGCTGCCGGAACCGTTGGCGCAGACGGCAAGGGCAAACTGAACAAGATGGGTTTCTTTGGCTTTAAGGATGACCAATGGCAGAATTTCAATAGCAGGTCAATGCCGGCTTTGGATAGCATGCCAGACATCACTGTGTTGGCGGTTGATCCATCTAAACAGTCTGTTTTGGCTGGGTCCTTTGGTGGCGGCTTGTTAGAAATCAGCAAAGATGTGAAACCCATGGTATTCAAACAGGGTTCATTCCTCAGCCCCGCAATGACAGATCCATCCTCTTTTCGGGTTGCAGGACTTGCCTTCGATTTGGACCTGAATCTGTGGATGGCCAACCATGGGGCACAGCAGGATCTTGTTGTCAGGAAAAAAGATGGCAGCACAAAAAAATTCACCATTCCTTTTCCGCATGCAGGCAATGCAGTGGCTGCCATCACCATTGATGACCAGAACCGAAAGTGGATCATCTCCCCCCAGGGCAATGGCCTGTTTTGTTTTGACGATGGAGGTACCATCGACCAAACCAGTGATGACAAATGGCGGTATTTTCGGCAGGGCAGGGGCAGTGGAAACCTTCCATCCTCCAATGTCTTGAGTGTGGAAAGCGATAGGAATGGATTTGTTTGGGTAGGCACAGACAGGGGCATTGCCATCATTCAATGTGGTGATGATCTTTTCAATAACACGCTTTGTGATGCCACTTTACCCGTGGTGCAACAAGATAATTTTGCGGGCTTGCTGCTGGCAGAGGAAACGGTGAATGATATAAAAGTGGATGGGGCCAATCGCAAATGGGTTGCCTCAAAAAATGGGGTATGGTTGTTGAGTGCCGACGGGCAAAAAACCATTCACCGGTTCACGGTGTCCAACAGCAGTTTGCTCAGCAATGAAGTTTTTTCAATCGTGATCCATCAACGCACAGGCGAGGTTTTCTTTTTTACTGCCAATGGCATCTGCTCTTACAGGGGTACAGCAACTGCAGCTGCTACTGAAAAAAAGAAACCCTTTGTTTTCCCCAATCCAGTACCGCCAGGCTTTACAGGAACCATCGCCATCAGGGATCTTCCAGACAATGCCTGGGTGCGCATCACTGAACTCGACGG
>JAIPBY010000014.1 GCA_021738605.1 Chitinophagaceae bacterium
ATTGAAAGCCCGATAACGGTAGGCAGTGTCAAGGTAGACATGATGGGATACAGGAACCTTCGGTTTCCCATGCAGTCCATGATCAGTTTCAAATGATCAATTCAGGTCTTCCAGTTGAACTGTTTCTTTTTTCCTAAAACCCTTTTCGGTTTTTTCTACTGTACAGCAAACGGTCGTGGCATCATGCTCCAGAAAAAGAATGTGATCGTTGGCTACTGCCTCTTCAAGGTAGTTTTCTTTTTCTTCCAAGGTTGTCATGGGAAACATGTCATATGCCGCGAGATAGGGCAATGGAATATGTGCAGCAGAGGGAATGAGGTCGGCTACATAAGCAAGGGTCTTGTCCTTTATCTTGATCAGGGGATGCATCATGGAACGGGTATGACCATTGGTGAACATGATGTTGATGCCAGGACTGAAACTGGTTCTTTCTCCTTTTTTTTCTTCCACAAAACGGAGTCGTCCTTTTTCATAAATAGGCAAGATGTTTTCTTTCAGAAACGATGCTTTTTCTCTTGCGTTTGGATTAGTGGCCCATTGCCAGTGGGCTTCACTGCTCCAGTAGAGGGCATTGGGGAATGTCAATTCAAGCTTGTCATTGATGAAGGAAACTGCGCCTCCGCAATGGTCAAAATGAAGATGTGTCAACAGCACGTCGGTGATGTCTTCTGGTTGAAATCCCAATTTGTCCAGCGACCCAAGCAAACTTTCATCTCCGTGAGGAAAATAGTGGCTGAAAAACTTTTCTGATTGTTTGTTTCCCATGCCGGTATCAATGAGGATTTTTCTATCCCCATCCACTACAAGTAAACAGCGCATCGCAAAAGTGCAGCGGTTGTTTTCATCTGCTGGAATTGACTTTTGCCAAAGGGTTTTGGGTACTACTCCAAACATGGCACCGCCATCAAGCTTGAAGAGGCCAGTATCAATTGAAAAGACTTGCATATTTTTCTCTTGTGATGACTGCTTTGGTGTAGAGCAAGGCAAAAAAACTGATGATGAAGAAAACCATGAGTACAAGGATAGAATTCCTCATGCTTCCGGTGAGTTCTTCATTGTATGCGAACAGAAAGAGTCCAAGGGTGAGTGCTATCTTTTCAGTAACATCATAGAAGCTGAAAAATGAAGTGGTATCAGTGGTTTCTGGCAAGAGTTTTGAGTAGGTACTTCTGCCAATGGACTGGATGCCTCCCATGACCAATCCCACGCAGGCTGCCAGGATATAAAATTGGGTTTGGGAAGTGATGAAATAGCCCCAAATACAAATGGCTACCCAAATGACGATACCAAACAACATGGTAGGGATATTGCCAATCTTTTTTGACAACCTGCTCAGAGCGATGGCACCGAAGATGGCCACAATCTGAATGAGTAAAATGGTAAGGATGAGTTTGGGCTCATCTTCTGGCTTGGGAAAGATGTGTTTTTTGCTATACCCCGCAGCTACAAGCATGACAGTCTGCACCCCAACGCTGAGAAAGAAAAAAGCTGCCAGATATCGTTTCAAGGCAGGAATCTGCTTCACCTGGTTCCAAACCAGCTTGAGCTCATGAAATCCATTGATGAGGATATGCTTCTTGAGTTTTTTGTTGCTGCTGGTATTGGATGGCAGCACACGAAATGGGATTTGTGAAAACCCAAACCACCAAAGCCCTACCAGCAAAAATGAAATCCTCGGTCCCAATGTTTTGTCTCCATTGTCCAAACCAAACAATGCTGGTTTTAGGATGATGACAAAGCAGATCAACTGCAACAATACGCTGCCAATGTATCCCATGGCAAATCCCTTGGCGCTCACACTATCGCGTTCCTCTGGGCTTGCAATATCAGGAAGGTAAGAGTTGTAAAAAACCCAGCTGTTCCAGAAGCCCAATGCAGCAAGTGAGAAAAAAATGATGCCATATTCTATCTTGTCTGGCGTGAAAAAAAACAAGGCTGCACAGGACATCGATCCGATCATGGTAAATACACGCATGAAGGCTTTTTTATTCCCCCTGTAGTCAGCAATTGACGACATGATGGGAGACATCAGGGCCACCAGAAAAAAAACAATGGCCAGTGCATAGTTCTGCAGCGCTGTGTTGATGACGCGGATACCGAAGAAGCTTACATAAGAAAGCTCTTCAGGATTTTTGTTGCTGGTTACCGCCACATAATAAGCAGGGAAAATGGTAGAAGTGATGACCAGGTTATAGGTACTGTTGGCCCAGTCGTACATGGCCCAGGCATTTTGAATCTTCTTCCTATTTGTGTTCATTGTCTAAAGCTTGTCCGTTAAGATAAGCAATATCAAGACAGCGCCAAGCACAATCCTGTACCAACCAAAGATCCTGAATCCGTTTTGTTGAAGAAAACGGATAAAAAATTTGATGGCAAACAGGGCTACAACAAATGCGATGCAGCTTCCCAGCAAAAGGAAATTAATTCCCTGGGTATTCAACACCGCAGGCTCATCTTTCCAGATATCATAGAGGCTTTTCAGCGTGGCCGCCGCCATGGTGGGTACAGCGAGGAAGAAAGAGAAGTCTGCAGCCAATGAACGGGTGAGTTTCTGCTGCATGCCCCCAATGATGGTTGCTGCACTGCGGCTCAATCCTGGAAACAAGACTGCAAGTACCTGGTACATGCCAATGAAAAAAGCTTTTTTGTAGGTTATTTCTTCTTCTTTCTCAATGGCCCCATGTTTGAACCATTTGTCTACAAAAAGAAGGATGACGCCTCCTGCAAGCAGTACAATGGAGATGAAGAGTGGCTTTTCAAGTACTGCTTCGATGTGTTTCTTGAACAAGGCACCAAAGGCCAGGGCGGGAAGAATGGCAACGAAAAGCTTGAAATAAAAACTTACGCGTTTGAAGTCCATGAACTTCTTCCAGTACAAAACGACAACAGAAAGTATTGCCCCAAACTGTACCACCACCTCAAATAGTTTGGTAAAGGAGTCGTCTCCAATATTGAAAAATGCGGAGGCAATGACCATATGACCCGTTGAAGACACGGGAAGAAATTCTGTAATGCCTTCAATAATGGCCAATGCGATGGCCTGGAATGTATTCATGAAAGAGGGTGTAAAATGAGCAAATTACTTCTTGGATTTCCTCATGATGGCATATACCTCAATGAGCAAACCTGCAACAATCATGAGTGGAGCCATGGTGATGCGCTTCATGCTGTAAACTTCATTTTCATCAAATACATTGGGGTCTTCCCCTTTGCCGCCAGCCATCAAAACAAGCCCTATCGCTATCACGACAAGCCCTATCAGCATCCATCTCAGGTTATCCTTTTCGAAAATTGTGTTGTTCTTCGTTTCCATCTAGTGTTGTTTATTAATATAAATCGTCCAGTTTCATTTTGAGGTACTTCATCACACTCCTGTGCGTACTGATGAAGGTAATGCTAATTCCAATAAGGATAAGACCTGTGAAAAGCATGGCCAGCATGCCATTGTCTCTCAGGGCCTTGATTTCGGGTAACCACCAGTTCTCTACTCCGTAGATGATGACGACAAGTGCAGCAATTGCAATGATGGCGCTTGCCAGCCCATTCAGGATGGCCTTGGTGTCAAAAGGTTTTGAGATGAACCACCTTGTTGCACCAACCATCTGCATGGTCTTGATCAGGAAACGGTTGGAGAACATGGCCAGTTTGATGGTATTGTCAATCAAGATGATCACGATCAGGGCCAGTACCCCTGCAAGTGCCAACAGAAAATATCCTGTTTTTTTGACGATATTGTTCAGGTTGCTGACAACAGCATCGGGATATTTCACTTCACTGATGATGAAGTTTTTGGTTATTTCAGTGGTTATTTTTTTCAGGCTGTCCTTGTTTACGTATGCAGGTTCCAGGTAAAAGTCTATGCTTGCCGGAAGAGGATTGTAATCCAATACCTTGTTCCAGTCCTCGTTGCCATCTCCGATGAATTTTGCTCTTGCAGCTTCTTTGGTAACAAACTCCACATTGCGGGCATAGGGCTTGCTTTCAATTGATTTTCTTACAACATCGATTTCCCGGTCAGGACTGCCATCCCGCACAAATGCATTGACCTGAACACTGCCCTTGAAATATGTTTCCAATTTGCTGGCGTTGATCACCAGCCATCCCAGCATGCCCAGGATGAAAAGCACAAGGGCTACTCCCAAAATGGCCATAAAATAGGATGGTTTGCTGCGTTTCATTGATGCATTGCGCTGTGCTGTCATGTTCGGTTTGGATTTTGTTCCTCAATTACCCACTGGAATCTTGTCAAAAATAGCAATTTTAAAGCGTTTGTGTATTTTTGCGGTTCCTAGAGGAAAGGTTAATTTTTTATAAGCCCGATTAAAGCAACAGAAATGGAATACGCATTCAGGAATATTGAAAGGAAATGGCAGGAGAATTGGAAGGCAAGCAATGCGTACAAGGTATCAAATGATAGCGCCAAGCCTAAATATTATGTGCTGGACATGTTTCCCTACCCAAGCGGGGCAGGTCTCCATGTAGGGCATCCCCTGGGGTATATTGCCAGCGATGTGTTCAGCCGTTACAAGCGTTTGAAAGGATTCAATGTGTTGCATCCGATGGGATATGATTCATTTGGGCTTCCTGCCGAGCAATATGCCATCGAACATGGCATTCCACCTGCTGTTTCAACCGATCAGAACATTGCCACATTCCGGTCCCAGCTGGACAAGATTGGGTTCTGTTATGATTGGGAACGAGAGGTGCGCACTTCTGATCAGGAGTATTACAAGTGGACCCAATGGATTTTTCTGCAATTGTTTGACAGCTGGATGGACCGCAAGCTGCAAAAGGCAAGGCGCATCAGTGAATTGATCGCCATCTTTGAAGCCGAGGGCAATGCCTCTAATCCTTGTCCTGGCGAAAAGAATCTTTCCTTCTCTTCCGCTGAATGGCTGGCTTTTTCTGAAAAAAGAAAAGCTGAAATCCTGATGCAGTACCGCCTTGCTTTTTGTGGGATTGGTGAAGTGAACTGGTGTGAGGCCCTGGGTACAGTACTGGCCAATGATGAGGTCATCAACGGAGTGAGCGAAAGAGGAGGACATCCTGTTGTAAAAAAGAAGCTACGCCAATGGTATCTCAGGATAACAGAGTATGCTGAACGCCTGCTGGCAGGGCTTCAAACCGTAGACTTCAGTGAGAGCATGAAAGATATGCAGTCCAACTGGATAGGGAAAAGTTTTGGCGCAGAGATTGATTTCGAACTCGACCTGGCTCATGCACCAAACGAAGGCAAAAAACTCAAGGTATATACCACCAGGCCTGATACCATTTTTGGCATTGATTTTATGGTCATCGCTCCGGAGCATGAACTAGTGGATACCATCACGACTGCAGAGCAGTCCAATGCTGTTGCCAGTTACATTGAATATGTAAACAGCAGAAGTGAGCGTGAGCGAATGGCGGAAAAAAAGATAACAGGTGTTTTCAGTGGCACCTACTGCAAGCATCCGTTTGAGGATAGGAAAATTCCGGTTTGGATCAGTGAGTATGTGCTTGCAGGTTATGGAACAGGAGCGATCATGGCCGTACCCTGCGGCGATGAGCGGGATTTCAAATTTGCTAATCATTTTAATATCCCCATCACCAATATCATTGGCTCTTTTTATGATGGTGCTGAGGCCAACCCCACAAAAGAAGCCAGGCTTGAAAACAGTGGGTTCCTCAATGGCTTGCTTATGTCTGATGCCATTGGTGTTGCACTGGATAAATTAGAGGGATTGGGAATCGGCAAGCGACATACCAATTACAAAATGCGGGATGCCGCTTTCAGCCGCCAGCGTTATTGGGGTGAGCCATTTCCCATCGTATGGAAAGATGAGGTTGCTGTTCCACTGTCTTCAGCTGAACTGCCCATTGTGCTTCCTCCCATGACAGACCTCAAGCCTGGTCCGGATGCGCAGGGTCCGTTGGCCAATCTTCCTGAATGGGCAGCATACGAAGGTGGCACAAGGGAGGTCAATACCATGCCAGGCTATGCTGGCAGCAGCTGGTATTTTTTACGGTACATGGATCCCAACAATACCGATGCATTTTGCAGCAGGGAGGCCAGTGATTATTGGGGACAAGTAGATCTTTACATCGGCGGAACGGAACATGCTGTAGGGCATTTGCTGTACAGCAGGATGTGGACTAAGGCCTTGTTTGACCTGGGGTATATCGGTTTTGATGAGCCGTTCAAGCGCCTTGTGAACCAAGGCAAGATCGGCGGTGACTCAAGATTGGTATACAGGATCAGGGGAACAAAGCAGTTTGTTTCAGCAGGTTTGAAAAACCAACATGACACCGATGAGCTGCATGTGGACGTGAGCATGGTAGACGGATTGGATCTTGATATGGAAGCCTTCAGGAAATGGAAACCAGATTTTGCTGAGGCAACATTCATCACCGAAGACGGTATGTATAAATGTGGGAGCCGACTTGAAAAAATGAGCAAGCGTTATTTCAATGTTGTCAATCCAGATGATATTGTTGAGCGGTATGGGGCAGATACTTTTAGGATGTATGAGATGTTCCTTGGCCCGGTTGAACAAGACAAACCATGGGATACCAAAGGGATTGAAGGCGTGCACCGCTTCATGAAAAAATTATGGCGGCTGTTTTTTGATGTCGAAAAAGGTACTGTACTGACCGATGCAACGGCTTCAGATGCAGCTTGGAAGGCATTTTACAAGATGGTCAAAAAAGTAGAAGAAGATACTGCGCGTTTTTCTTTCAATACAGCAGTGAGCAGTTTCATGATCGGTGTCAATGATTTGACCGATCTGCATTGTCACTCCAAAGACTTGTTGGCCAAATTCCTTGTGGTTCTGGCCCCTTATGCGCCACACATTGCAGAAGAATTGTGGTCAGCTACCGGCCAAACAGGTTCGGTACTGGATGCCAGTTATCCAGCCGTGGAGGAAAAATACCTCGTTGAAACCTCTAAAGAATATCCGGTAGCCATCAATGGCAAAACGAGGACTACGTTGAACCTGGATGTTAACGCCACTCAGGCAGATGTGGAAGCATTGGTACTGGTAGATCCCATCGTCATGAAATGGCTGGAGGGCAAGCCGCCCAAAAAAATTATTTACGTAAAAAACAAAATGATCAATGTAGTCCTGGGTTAGCAAGATGCAGTATTCAGGGATTTTGACAATGCCGCTCATTCACCGAATATTTTGCTTTCCTTCCGTTCTATTGGTGTAATTTCACAAGGCATGAACCCACATTTAGATCCAGTAGGCAAGTCGTCTATTTCTCCTGATGCGGAGTACGAAAACACCATTCGTCCTTCCAGCTTGGAAGATTTTTCCGGACAGCCCGGGATCATTGACAACCTCAAGATCTTCATCAAGGCTGCTCAAATGCGGTCTGAATCCCTGGACCATGTCTTGTTCCACGGCCCCCCGGGGCTTGGTAAAACAACCCTGTCAAGGATTGTAGCCAGAGAAATGGGCGTCAGTATCAAAGAAACATCCGGTCCGGTGATTGAAAAGCCGGCAGACCTGGCAGGGCTCCTGACCAGTCTTGAGACCAATGACGTACTTTTTATTGATGAGATTCACCGCTTGAGCAATGTGGTGGAAGAGTACCTCTACTCAGCCATGGAAGACTACAAGATTGATATCATGATTGATAGCGGGCCCAGTGCCAAGACCATCCAAATCAACCTTAATCCCTTCACGTTGATTGGTGCCACAACAAGAAGTGGGCTACTGACAGCCCCATTGCTGTCGAGGTTTGCCATCAAGTCAAGGTTGGAATATTATTCCAATGAAGTGCTGGAGAGAATCATCACAAGGTCTGCTGGCATTTTGAATACAAAAATCACTTCAGATTCTGCTGGTGAAATTTCCCGACGGAGCAGGGCTACGCCAAGGATTGCCAATGGCTTGCTCAAACGGGTCAGGGATTTTGCACAAGTGCTTGGTAACGGTGTCATCACCATGGACATAACCAAGCATGCATTGAAAGCGCTCAATGTTGATGAGCATGGGCTTGACGAGATGGACAACAGAATTCTGACAACCATCATTGATAAATTCAAGGGTGGTCCAGTAGGATTAGGAACCATTGCCACGGCTGTTGGAGAAGAAGCAGGAACCATTGAAGATGTATATGAACCTTTTTTGATCCAGGAAGGATTCCTACAAAGAACCCTGAGGGGCAGGGAAGTAACGCGGCGCGCCTATGAACACCTCGGGCGTACTCCCCAAAGGCCCAATGACAATTTGCTGTTTTGATTTTACCATAACATTGAAGACGATTCGATCCATATCAGTACTGGTTTTGTTGTTGCTGTTTCAATCTGGACAGGCGCAGTATTTTAACCTTAATTTTCAAAATTTCAGTTCAGCCAGCGGCCTACCAGGTAACGATGTTGAAACCATCTACCAGGATAGCAAGGGGTTCATCTGGGCTGGGACAAGGTTCGGACTGACCATGTTTGACGGAACACATTTCAGGAATTTTTTACATGATCCAACGGATAATTCAAGTTTGGGTGGTACACGGATTTTCAAGATGCATGAGGACAAAACAGGAATGCTTTGGGTGGCTTCAGAAAATTTTGGACTTTCCAGGATTGATTTGAATACGTTCAAGATTAGGAATTATCAGATTCCTACAAACCGACAGCTGGAAGATCGCTATATCAATACGCTGTACATAGATAAAAAGGGTCTGATCTGGATTGGTGCTGAAACAGGGATTAGTTTTTTTGATCCTGTCAAGGAACGGTACATTAAAGTTGAGATGCAGACGCTTTCCCCCAATAAGGAAATAGTCGCTTTTGCTGAAGATACAAGGGGAATTTTATGGGCTGTAGATTTTAGTGGTCATGTTTTTTATCAAAAACCCAATGAGAAAATTTTCAGGGAGCTTGCTCATAACCTGTCCATCGGTTATGTAAACGATTTAGTCGAGGTCTCCGACCAATCGTTTTTGCTTGCCACTTCCAAGGGAATTTATGAACTTCAGCTGAATTCGGATGCTCAGCGATCAACTTTAAATCGATCCGCAATAATCAGTAGCGTTACGCCAATTACCAATCTCGCTGTTGACAGAAATGGTACTTTGTGGATTGCAAACCAGCTAAAAGGGATTCAGTTATTTTATCAAGCCGATAAAATATTACAAGACCTCAACATCTCATGGCTGTCACCACTGGATCCTGGGATAGCCATCTGGAAGGATATCATGATGGACAGGGAAGGGGGTATCTGGCTTGGAGGAGAATTTGGTTTGTATCATTACAACAGTGATTATAATCAGTTTAACAATTACAAGGCCATTGCCAGACTGAATGATCAATTTTCTCTTGGTCGATACGTAGGCCTGTCAAGTTCAGGCAGTCATATCATTTCAGTGTCATACAGGGGCATCTCTATTTTCAATATATCTGGTAACGATTTTGTTTCCCTGAGATTTGATCCAGAAATTGATCCCAAGGCGATTCAATATTTTAGCATTCTCCAGGTTTCATCCAACAGGTGGTGGTTGGCTACCTCAGTGGGTGTATTGGAGTTAAAAAAAGGGGTGACAGGTTATATTTTGTTGAAGCCAGTGGAATTAAAGAGCAATCCCATCCTGGGGAATGCCCTGGTATATTCAATTGCTGCGTCGGGAAATGGAACGTATTGGTTCGCAACTCCTAACAATGGCTTATTGAGTTATGATGCTAAAACAAGTTTGGTTCAGCAGCAACTTGATTTCGGAAAGGGTTCCAGCAAAAAGAAAATTTCACACCTTGATATTGTTGCAATTTCTGATGAGGGAGATATTGCAGTAGGACATCACCGGGGTTTTGCCATCAAATTTCACAATGAAAAAGTATTTATTCATATAGAACAGCTGGTTAACCAAAGTTTTGATTTTTCAAAGCTCAGTGTATATGACCTGGCATTTATAGATGGATATCTTTGGGTGGGGTCCGAAGGTGATGGTTTGCTTTCTTTTGACTTTAAGAAAAAGAGACTCAAGGTATTTACCATCAAAGACGGGTTGGTTTCCAATTCCATCACTTCCCTTCATGCCATGAGTGATGACAGAATGCTTATTGGAACCAACCGTGGCATGTCGATCATACACATCCCTACCGGGACTTTTTCTTCTTTCTTGAAAAAAGACGGATTGCCTTCTGAAGAATTCGAAATAGGTGTAGACCATGATATTGATAAAAATGAATTCTTCTTGGCAACAACCAAAGGGATCGTTTCTTTTTTTGATGGGAATTTGCGCCAGAGTATCATCAAACCTAAGTTGATGCTTTATTCGGTAATGAGGAATGGAAATGTTCTGAGTGATTCAGTGGTTTACCTGTTGAGGAACAATCCCGTCTTCAAGATTAAGTACAATGAAAACCTTAACCTGGAATTCTCATCCCTTAATTTTTCCAATGACAATGATTTTGTCTTGCGGTTTAAAATGAATGATGACGGAGATTGGAATATCAGCAATACATCGAAAAGTTTATCCTTGTTTAATCTTGATGCAGGTAAATATGATATTACCATACAACTGATGGGGAAGCGCAGCGGTATTATGTCAGACCAGTTCAAGGTCAGGCTTGAAGTGCAGCCCAATTTTTTCAAGACCAGGTTGTTCAGGATTATACTTTTATTTGTGATCCTGGGCCTGCTTTATTTTCCAGTGAACTGGTTCTTCAGGAAAAAGCTTTCAAATCAAAGGCAAGAATTGGAAAAAAAGCAACTCTTAGAGCAGGAAAGGGTCAGGATTGCAATGGACTTGCATGACGATATTGGTGGCAACCTTACGGCTCTTACCCTGATGACCAGCCTGTTAAAAGAGAAAGAAGAGGATCCCTCCAGAAAAATGTTATTTGAAAAAATAGGAGAGGCCTCTGATAAAATGGTCCAGGACATGAATGAAATTGTCTGGGCATTGAACATCACCAATGATAGCTTGATTAGTTTGATGTCTTATATCCGGCAATATGTGTCCAGCCGATTGTCAGCTTCCGGGATTAATCTTGAGATCAGTGAACCATTGACCTACCCTGACATGTTTGTCAGTGGACGCACCAGGCGCAATATTTTTATGATTATCAAAGAAATCATCAACAATGCCATAAAATACGCTGGCACTGAAAAAATTGACATGAAAGTTTTGCTAGATGAAAACATCAGAATCATCATCTCAGACAATGGTACTGGGATGCCTGAGAATTATACCAATCAAACCATCAAGGGTGGAGGAAATGGCCTGAACAACATCAAAAAAAGAGCAGATATGATCAATGCATCCATCCTGTTCAAAAATGAAAAGGGGCTTACCGTTGTATTCGATATGCCCCTTCAAAACATTGAGAATAACCAATAGCGTTATTTGACAATCAACCTGAAGCCATTGCCATGGATGTTCACGATCTCAACATTCGGATCTTCCCTGAGGTATTTTCTCAGTTTCGCAATGTATACATCCATACTTCTGCCGTTGAAATAGTTGTCATTGCCCCATATTTTCTTGAGGGCCAATTCTCTTTGCAACAGGTCATTCTTATACTCACTCAGCATTTTCAAGAGCTCATTTTCCTTGGGTGAAAGGGTCACTTTTGATCCATCTGCAGAAAGCTCACGCAATTTTGGTATGAAATGATATTTCCCAAGATCATATTCTGTATTTTCTTGTTCCCTGTTCTGTTCTTCATTTCTTTTCAGGATGGCTTTGATTTTAAACAGCAACAGCTCAGAATCAAATGGCTTGGTGATATAGTCATCTGCGCCAAGTTTATAGCCCTTGATTTGATCCTCTTTCATGGATTTGGCAGAAAGGAAAAACAAAGGAATGTCTGGATTGATATCCCTGATCTCTTCTGCCAACATAAAGCCATCCATTTTGGGCATCATTACATCAAGCAGACAAATGTCAAATTTTTCACGCTGGAAGGCGGCAAGACCCAACCGACCATCGCGCTCGAGTATCACCTCATAGTCATTGAGTTCCAGGAAATTTTTTAATACAAGTCCAAGATTGGTATCGTCTTCGCAAAGCAGGATTCTAGGTTTTGTGTTGGGTGACATATGAGTAGGTTTATGACAAATAAAATTATTAAAGTTGGATAAAAGGCAAGGATGGCCAATAAAATTTTGTTAAACAGGGTTTATCTTATCATATACTATCGTTTTGCAATTACAAAACAGCGGATTATCAATGATGCTTTCTAATTGAAAGAATATTATTATATATAACCATTAGAAAATCAATTAATTGCGATAACTCAAGGAATTTCATTTGCGATTCATTTAGATTTTGTATAATTTCTATATCTTCACAACGGTTTTTCATAGGATATTGGATTTTAAAACGGGCTGGATTTCTATCCGGGCCCTTTTTTTTACCTCCAATAGACCTTTCCCATCAGGTCAATTGATATTTTTTCCTCTGCCATCAAAGCATTAAGAATCTTGTTTGCTGCAGTTTTTTCCACACCAGATACTGAGATTATCTCCTCTAGTTTATATGTTTTCAGTTTCAGCAATTGAATGATTTTTTGAAAATCAGTGTTTAAATTGTTCTCCCTCGAAACCAAGTTTGCTTTATTGAAGCAACAGTCACAGTTGCCACATGCTGTCATTTCCTGGTCACCAAAATAGCGTCCTATGAAAGCAGACCTGCAGGTTTCGATTTTTGCATATTGGATCATGTTCTCTATGCGTTGGGTAAACTCTTTTTTTCGTTTGAAGTAGGATTCATGGTCGATATTGAGTTCATCAGCCTTGATGCGGTCTTGCAGGTAACAAATCTGCGGTGTTTCCTTTTTGGGATGATAGGCAATGATTCCTGCCCGGTGAAGCAGGGCAAGTTGTTCGTATATGGTAATCAGGTCTCGTTTGAGGATCCATGATAATTTCATTTCACTGATTTTTACGGCAATATCAAATACGCCCGCATAGTTTCTCAGCAATGCCTTGATCATCGGCTCGTATGCGGGATAAGCATTTTCGAAATCCTGGATAGATGCCTTGTCGCTGATGAATTGGACAGTGGAGGGCATGTAGACCCTTTCCAGGTATGAAATGACATGTTCCTGCTTCAACGCCTGTAAGCAGTACACTACCTCATTCATTCCCAACTTGAACTTTTCCATAAAGTCTTCCATCTCAAAGTCAAAATACCGTCCCTGGCCCAATCCTGTTGGTACCTGGTGATAATTGGCCAGCGCGTGGTATACTTTTCTGATGGTTTTCAGATCTGGAAATCTTATGTTGGGCAACAATAACATTTCCTGCATTTCAGTTTCCCTGTACAACAAGTATGCATGAGCAGTTTCCCCATCCCTTCCTGCCCGACCTGCCTCCTGGTAATAGTTTTCTAAACAATCGGGCATGTCTGCATGAATAACCATGCGCACATCCGGTTTGTCAATGCCCATCCCAAAAGCATTGGTACAGGCAATGATCCTGGTATGGCCCTTGATCCATTTTTCCTGCTTCTGTTTTCTGTCTTCCTGGTTGAGCCCCGCATGGTAAAAATCACAACTGATACCATGCTGCCTGATCAGGTCGCTGATCTCTTTTGTTCTTTTTCTTGTTCTGCAGTAGATGATAGCGGTACCTTCTATGGTTTTTAGCAATTGGAGTATCCTGTTGATCTTGTCATCGCATTTCTCAGCAGCATACCTGAGGTTTTTTCTTGCAAAAGATGTCATGAAAACATTGGGATTTTTCATGATCAACTTATCAGCAATATCTGCTTTGACTTTTTCTGTTGCAGATGCGGTCAACGCAATTACCGGGATGCGTGGCAGGTATTCACGGATTCTTGCAATATGGAGATACGATGGACGAAAATCATAACCCCATTGCGAAATGCAATGTGCCTCATCCACTGCAATCAAAGCGATAGGGAGGGATAGAAGTCGCTCTCTAAATGCCCTTGTTTCAAGGCGTTCAGGCGACACATAAAGGAACTTGAGCTCATCGTTCATGCAGGCATCCAGTGCATTTTCAGTATCCTGATAGCTCATGCCAGACATGATGGCCATTGCAGGAATGTCCATTGCATGCAGGCGTTGTACCTGGTCTTCCATCAATGCAATCAATGGTGAAATGACAAGACAGCAACCCTCTAAGATCATTGCAGGAACCTGAAAGCAAACTGATTTTCCGCCACCGGTGGGGAGTATGGCCAACGTGTCTTTTCTTTCCAATAAACTGTTGATGATCTCTTCCTGAGAAGCCCGAAACGCTGGATGTCCCCAATAGTCCAACAGCACATCCTTGGGTGTCATCTTGCTTTGGCTCATCTTGGTTAAATCACTTTTTTGAAAAAGAGCCTTACAGAATTGATGGCAAGTACCACATCACTCATGCCCATAACCAGTGCACCCAGTGTTGGTGTTAACAGACCAAATGCCGCAACGGGTATGGCAATGATGTTGTAGAAAAAAGCCCAGAACAAATTTTGTTTGATGGTGATATAAGTATGCCTTCCCAAGCCCAGCGCTGTGGGCAATTGCTTCAATCCAGCGTTCATTAATACAACTTGTGCACTCTGTATCGCCAGCTGTGATGCATCGCTCAATGAGATGCCTATGGTGGCCTTGGCCAGCGCGGGTGCATCATTGATGCCATCGCCCACCATAGCCGTAGGTGTGGCCTTGTTGAGGGCATCAATTGTTGCCAGCTTGTCTTCCGGACTTTGTTCTGCAATCACCTGATCCATGCCCAACAGTGAAGCAATATGGTCGCATTTCTCTTTCCTGTCTCCACTCAGCAAGATGGTTTTCAATCCACGGCTTTTCAGGTAGGTGATGATCTCTTTTGCTTCCGGCCTTACTTCATCCTGTACATCAATCCAACCAATCAGTGCATCATTTTTTAACAGGTAGACGTTATGGGAAGCCTCGCTGGTCTTGTCTTTTGCAATCTTGTAGGAACCTGCCCAGTAGATGTTGCCATCCTTGTCGGTTCCCTTCATCCCTATGCCTTTTACCTCTTCAATGCTACTCCATCGGATCTCATCCTTTGTTTTGAACGCTGCGGATACACATTGCGCGATAGGATGATTGGAATATTTTTCAAGGGAATAGACAATGCTTTTCCATTGCTGCTCTTCTACGTTAATGGCCTTGTGATCCGCCAGCACAAAAGATCCTGTGGTAAGGGTACCCGTTTTATCAAACACCAGCTGTGTGATGGTCCTGAAATTTTCGAGGCTGGTTGCATTCCGGAACAGGATGCCAGATCTTGCAGCCCTGCCCATTCCAACGGCGATGGCTGCTGGGGTTGCCAATCCCATGGCACAGGGGCATGCGATCACGAGCACTGCAATGCTGCGCATCAATGCATGGGTAAAAACGTTTTCAGCATCCGGCAGATTGGCCAGGTAGATATAGTTTCCGATGAAGGTGACAATGCCGATTCCAATCACCAAGGGAACGAAAATGCCACTGATCTTGTCTGCCAGGTGTTGAATGGGAGGTTTTTCGCCCTGGGCCTGTTTGACAAGGTTGAGAATACCCGCCAGTACAGTATCATTTCCTGTGGCGGTAACCTGTGCTTTCAGGGATCCTGATTCGACGATGCTGCCACCTATGATATTGTCTTTGGCTACCTTGTGCACGGGAATGCTTTCTCCGGTGAGCAGGGACTCGTTGACATGTGCATCCCCCCAAAGGATTTTACAATCGATGGGCACCTGTTCTCCGCTTCTGATCAGCACAAGGTCTCCAACCTTGAGTTGTGTATTCTCGATGGGAAGAATTACTTCCTGGTGATGCTCATCAAATGCAATCATGTTGGCCATTACCTTCTGGGACTTCATGAGCGCCTTCAGCGCCCTTTGTGTGGATTGCATGGATGCATCCTCAAGATAGTTGCCGAAGAAAACCAGTGTGATGATGGTTGCGGCAGTTTCGTAAAACAAGTACTGTTCACCTTGTCCCATCAGGGTTCCAATCAGGCTATAGAAGAACGCAGCAGAAGCGCCCAGGGCAACCAGTACGTTCATGTTGGGCATTCCGTTTCGGATGCTCTTGATGGCACTTTTGCCAAAGAAGGACATGCCCACCAGGTAAACCGGTATGCAGAGTGCCAGCTGTAGCCAAGGATTCATCAACCAGTGAATATGGATCCAGCTTTCGAACATGTGTAGCATCAATACCAGGGTGAATGGAAGGCAGAAAATCAACCGCTGGGTTTGGGTAGACAATAGTTTTGTTTTTTTCTTTCCTTCTGGGGTTATCGTATCCACTACAGTGTATCCGAGATCATTTATGCCTTCCTTCAGTTCATTGATTGATGAGCCTTCGACGACCTCAAATGAAACATCCCCATCGATGGGGTTGACCCGGATGTTTTGTACACCTTGTTTACCAAGATACTTGTTGATGGCAAGGGCACAGTTCGCACAGGTCATTCCATCCACTTTCCATTGAATTGTTTCCATACTACGAATTTACTGATTAAATTACCTTTGCATGATATGGAATTGATGAACCAAACATACGAATTGTCAGCTTTGTCTGAAATAGCTGACCAACTCGCTGCTCACGTCCGGTTGTACGAGGTCGTCACTTTCGAAGGTGAGCTTGGTGCAGGAAAAACAACCTTGATCAAGGCACTGTGCAAATCATTGGGTGTAGATGAGATGGTCAGCAGTCCAACCTTTGCCCTTGTGAACGAATATGAGGCGGGAAATCTTGGTTTAAGAACAAGGATTCATCACATTGACCTCTATAGGCTTGAGGGCGAGGAAGAGGCCATCAGGGCCGGTATTGAAGACCTCCTGTACGGTGGCGATCTTTGTCTGTTGGAATGGCCCCAAAAAGCCTTGGGCATCATTCCAGAAAATACCCTCCGTGTGATTTTGGCTTCGCCAGGCATTGATCATCGTCATATAAAGGTGCTGGCAGGTAAAAATTGATTAACTTGAACATTATTCATCAATGATGCCAAGGAAGCCCTATATCAGTTCAGCCATCAGTTTTGAGCCACTGGAAGAAACGCTGGATATCAAGCCATTGGCTTCTTCTTTGTCCATAGCCATTCCCAAGGAAAATGCCTTTCAGGAAAACAGGATTGCCTTGAGCCCAGATGCAGTAGGGGTGTTGATCAACAATGGCCATGCCGTATCCGTCGAAACCAAGGCAGGAGAGGGGGCCCATTTTTCTGATAAGGATTATGCAGAGGCCGGCGCCATTATCGTGTACGATAAAAAAGAAATCTTTAGGAGTGAATTGATCGTCAAATCTGCACCCGTGTCAGATGAAGAACTTCCTTTGCTTTCTGTGGGTCAAACCATCATTTCTCCCATTCATCTTCCGGTGATGAAATCACATATCCTGGAAAAGATGATGGAAAAAAAAGTGACAGCCCTTTCTTTTGAAAACCTGAAAGATGAGTCTGGTCATAATCCGATTGTAAGAAGCATGAGTGAAATTGCAGGGAGTTCAGTGATGCTGATTGCAGGCCAGTACCTTAGCAGTGCAAACAATGGCAAGGGCATGTTGCTGGGGGGTATTTCTGGGATTCCGCCCACGAAAGTTATCATTATCGGAGCCGGCATTGTCGGTGAATATGCGGCCAGGACTGCATTGGCAATGGGTGCCAGTGTGAAGGTTTTCGATAACAATATTTACAAGCTCAAAAGGTTGCAGAACAATATTGGTGTCAGGCTATGGACTTCGGTATTGGAACCCAAAGTATTGGCCAAGCAACTCAAAACCTGTGATGTGGCCGTAGGCGCCCTTACCTCTTCTGGTGGGAGAACCCCGGTGGTCGTAAGTGAAGAGATGGTGTCCATGATGAGGCCCGGGAGTGTGATTGTAGACGTGAGCATTGACCGGGGAGGATGTTTTGAAACTTCAGAAGTGACTTCACATGAAGAGCCAGTTGTGTCAAAATATGGTGTAATCCATTACGGGGTACCCAACATTCCTTCCGGATTTTCCAGAACCGCTTCACAGGCCATAAGCAATGTACTGATGCCGCTATTGCTGACCATTGGTGATGAGGGTGGGCTTGAAAAACTGGTCTGGCACCAGCTCAATATCCGTAATGGTATTTATCTTTTCAAGGGCTCACTCACCAATTTTCACCTCAGCCAACGCTTCAACCTGAAATACACCGACCTGAACTTGCTCATTGCAAGCCAGCGTTAAAACCAAAACCAATCAGATGAAAGCGATCATACCTGTTGCCGGCGCCGGAACAAAACTAAGGCCCCATACCTATACTCAGCCCAAGGCATTGATACCACTCGCGGGCAAGACAATCCTCAGCATCATCATCGATCAACTGGCCGATGCGGGAATCAAGGATTTTGTGCTTGTTGTCGGCTACCTTGGCAACAAGATCCAGGACTATGCAGAAGCCCATTATCCCCATCTCAACATCACCATCATTCAACAGCATGAGCGCAAAGGTCTTGGGCATGCGGTATACCTCTGCAAAGAGGCCGTGGGCGAAGATGAAGTTGTCATTGTTTTGGGGGATACCATTTGCGAGTACAATGCGGCAGAATTGCTGGCCAATGAAGGTTCCGTGCTGGGAGTCAAGAAAGTGGATGACCCCAGGAATTTTGGCGTCGCTGAAACAGATGAGTCAGGCAATGTGCTCAGGGTCATTGAAAAGCCGCAAATCCCCCGCACAAACAATGCCTTGGTGGGTATCTACAAGATCAGGGAATCATCCATGTTGTTTGACTGCCTGTCAGTGAACATGGGCAATGAAACCAGTGAAGGGGAGGAGCATGGGCTCACACCAGCCTTGGAATGCATGATTTCGGGTGGGATACAATTCACCACCTTCAAGGTATCCAATTGGTTTGACTGCGGGAAAAAAGAAACATTGCTTGAAGGCAATGCTACACTATTGAAAAAGTGGGGTGGTGATATTGCTACAAAACATTCATTCGAAAACACCATCATCATTCCTCCCGTGAGCATTGCCCAAGGTTGTGAAATCCGGAATGCCATTATAGGCCCCAATGTATC
>JAIPBY010000015.1 GCA_021738605.1 Chitinophagaceae bacterium
GCCTCACCCCAGCGAAGACTTGATGCAGGCGATAAAGCGGATAATCGAATTCCTCTCGGTGGCACGCCTGGATTTAACCTGCTCAACCTTTATTCTGGCTATCAATACAAAAGCTTAACATTCAGGTTGTATTGGAACAATATCTTCAACGCCGATTACAGAACCCACGGTTCCGGAGTAAATGGCATGGGAAGTGCGGTTTCAGGAATGTTGTTTCTCACGATAAACAAAAAAAATGATAAAGGAAGAAGCTGAAAAAATAGTTAATGAGATTTTCTCCCTGTATGAAAATCATGGCAATGCTGATTATATTGGTGAGCCTGTCTCTCAGTTGGAGCACATGTGTCAGGCTGCACAGCTGGCAGAGGAAGAGGGTTATGATGATGAGGTGGTGTTGGCTGCATTTTTTCATGATATTGGGCACCTGTGTGAATTTATCATGCCAGTCGAACTGATGGAAGGTGTTGGTGTATTGGATCATGAGTCCATCGGTCAGGCGTATTTGGTAAACAAGGGCTTTTCAGAAAGAGTTGCCAAACTGGTTAGAAGCCATGTGGAGGCAAAAAGGTTTCTTACTTTCAAGTTCCCCGAATATTTTGAAAAACTGTCTGATGCCAGCAAATTAACACTCCAGCATCAAGGTGGTAGGATGAATGCAGAAGAGGCAGAAGCCTTTGAGACTGATCCCATGTTTGAGCTTTTCATCAAAATGCGTACCTGGGACGACTTTGCAAAAATTACCAATAAGGCCCTGCCTGATTTGAATAGGTACAAGCAAATGGCCGTTTTACACCTTCTGCAAAACAATTGATTGAATATGAGCATAGCCTACAAATTAGCAGTATTGGATATCGCTGGCACAACCGTTGTCGATAAAGATTTTGTTGCCATCGCATTCGTTGAAGCATTCATGCAATATGGTATAGACCTGCGGATTGAAGAAATAAATCCTTTGATGGGTTTTAAAAAGACTGAGGCCATTGCAACCGTATTACAAAGAAAAAAAATTGAGGTAACACATGAGAAAGTTGATTTTATCAACAATATTTTTACCAATCAAATGATTTACTTCTATTCCACTTCTTCACAAGTGGAGGCTTTGCCGCATGCGGAAGCTTTTTTTCAGTTTTTAAAATCAAAGGGTATTGCGGTAGCACTTGATTCAGGTTTTCCAAGGGTAATTGTTGATGCCATTGTTGACCGATTGGGTTGGCTAGAAAGGGGATTGGTTGATTTCGTTATTGCCAGTGATGAAGTAGAAAAAGGAAGGCCATTCCCTTTTATGATCAACAGGTTGATGGCTTTGGCCGGGGTAGAGGAAACTGCAGCGGTAATCAAGGTTGGAGATACCATGGTTGATATTCAGGAAGGCAGAATGTCTAATTGTGGTCTGGTGGCTGCAGTTACCACTGGAGCATACAGCAGGGCTGAGCTGATGGCATATTCTCCTGACCATGTTGTTGACTCCTTAGCGGAATTGGAGCAATATATCTGAGATGAAGGGACAATCAAATTTTGCGCAATTTGAAGACAGTGCGAATGGGTTTTCCATTAGGAGTACAAGTATTCCTGAATTAAAGCCCGGTGAAGTTTTGGTAAGAAATACCTACACGACCATTTGTAGAAGTGATATATATACATTTCAAGGAAAACGAAAAGAGAAAAGTCCCACAATTTTAGGTCATGAGATTGTTGGTAAAATAGTTTCAATTTCTCCAGATGCACCATCTAAAGATTTGCGAGGACATGCATTGCAGATTGGAGACCGAATTACCTGGGGCATCTATGCCAGTAATCCAGATTCTGCTTTTGCAAAAAAAGGTATTCCACAAAAAGGGGAAGATCTTTTCAAATATGGACATGAGCAAATCACCGAGCATAGTACCTTGCACGGAGGATTGTCAGAATACATTATTCTTAGAAAAAATACTCCCATCATCGCCATTCAGGATGATGCGCTGAGCAACAAAGCAGCATCGCTGATCAACTGTGCTGTTGCCACTGCCGCTGGGGCGATACGCATGGCTGGCAGTCTTGAAAACCAGACCGTCCTTATCAATGGTGCCGGCATGCTTGGTATCATCGCATGTGCAATGGCCCACAAAGCGGGTGCACGAAAAGTCATAGCGGTAGATTTCAACATTGAGCGTGCAAATCTTGCATTGAAATTTGGTGCTGATCTTGCTTTGGGTGCTGATGCACCAGTGCTTTCATCTTCTCCTGCTGATGATACTGTTGAAAAAATAAAAGTAGATGTAGTACTGGAGTTCAGTGGCATTCCAGAGGCCATGAAGTCAACACTTGAATTGCTTGACATCGGCGGAACAGCTGTTTGGATTGGTGCAACTTTTCCCCAGCCAGACATCGCCATCAATGGTGAGAAAATTATCAGAAGAGTGTTGACCATCAGGGGCCTTCATAATTATAACCAATCCGATTTGGTAGCTGCAGTTGAGTTCATCGAGTCGTCCTTCATTGAGTTCGATTTTGATTCTCTTGTTCATGGAGGCTTTTCGCTCGAACAAACATCTGCGGCTTATCAATATGCTATTGACCATAATCCTTTTAGGGTAGGCATTGATCTTTTTTGATAAAATTTATCCATATGCGCAAAATAAGTTTGGTAGTATTTGACTTGTCCGGTACAACGGTTAGTGATGACAATGCTGTGGCAAAATGTTTGTACGAAGGTGCCAAGCATTTTGGACTTGATGCAACAATTGGAGATTTTGAAAAGACAATTGGAACCAACAAGATCAAACTCTATGAGTTCATGATTGCCAGAGACAATGGAGTAGATGTATTGATTGAAAACCTGGAGCGCTATCATTTTCCTGAGTACCATGAAAAGGCATTGACTGTATTTGATCACTATTCTAAACTGATGGTTGACTACTATCGTAATGAAGTCAAAGCAATGCCAGGCGCAGAGGAAACTTTCGAATGGTGTCATCAAAACGGCATCAAGGTGGCTACCGATACTGGATTTCACAGGGATGTCAATACAGCCATCATGGAAGGTTTACAATGGCGGGAGAGGGGTTTGATTGATCTTTCACTGGATGTAGAAAGCACAGACGGCATTGGAAGGCCCGCCCCTTACCTCATCCATCAAGCCATGTTTTCCCTGGGTATTCAAAGTGTTCATGAAGTAATTAAAATTGGAGATACTCCTGCAGATTTACTTTCTGGGTTCAATGCAGGTTGCAAAGGCAATATTGGTGTGTTGTCTGGTGCCAATAACCGCGAAACACTTTCCCGTTATCCCCATACTCATATTATTCAGGATGTAGCACAGCTCCCCGCAACAATTTTAGCAGATTTTTCAAACGCTTAGCCATGGATGCATCCGGCATACGCTCAACAACCACTAAAAAAATTGATGTTATATTTTTAATGAATGCCGCCGCCGCAGCCTTCATTACGTATCTGAGCATGTATGCATTCAGAAAACCTTTTACCGCAGCAACCTATGATGGTTTATCGCTGTGGGGATTGGATTATAAGATACTGCTGATTATTACCCAATTGATCGGATACACACTTTCCAAGTATGTTGGCATTAAGTTGGTTTCTGAATTGCATGCCGGAAACAGAACCAGGATGTTGATCATGCTCATGGGCTTTGCATGGGTTTCTTTGTTCCTCTTTGCCATAACACCCTTTCCGTATAACCTTCCTTTTATGTTCCTCAATGGTTTGCCACTTGGCATGATTTGGGGTGTTGTGTTTGGTTTTTTGGAAGGACGAAAATCAACTGAATTGTTGGGCGCTGTGATGGCTTCCAGTTTTATTGTTTCTTCAGGATTGGTCAAGGGGGTGGGTAAATTATTGTTGGACCAATTTCATGTTCCTGAATTGTGGATGCCCTTTGTGGCTGGTTTGGTATTTTTACCTCTTCTTGTTCTTGGCATTTGGATGCTGAACAAGATCCCTGCCCCTGACGAAGAAGATAAAAGTCTCCGCACTGAAAGGGTTCCGATGAAAAGTGCAGAACGCATGGTGTTTGTCAAGAGATTTGCGCCCTGTATCTTATTTTCAATTCTCATTTATGTAGGACTTACCATATTCCGTGACATGCGCGATAATTTTGCAGTGGAGTTCTGGAACGCATTGGGTTATTCCACAATGCCAGAACTACTTGTTTTTTCAGAAATTCCCATTGCAGTAGCCGTTTTGATCATTATTTCCTGCATGATTCTGATCAGGAACAACAGGGTCGCCTTTTACTCCAACCACATGATCACATTTTTTTGTGGTTTGCTGTTGGTCTTTTCGACATTCCTCTTCATCTCAAAATTGATGGATCCTGTACTTTGGATGATTGTTGCAGGTTTTTCCATGTACCTGCCTTACATCGCCATACATACCATGTATTTTGAAAGATGGATTGCTCATTTCCGGTACAAGAGCAACATTGGTTTCATGATGTCCATGGCAGATGCAGCGGGGTATCTGGGTAGTACCATCATCCTACTGGTCAAAAACTTTGCAACACCAACTGTAAGTTGGGTGGATTTTTTCATGGTGAGTGCGATTGTGATTGGACTGGCGATGGCAGTTTTTGCTATTGCGGCCTTTTTCTTTTTTAAGCGGTTGGAGAATAAGCAAATTGTCATCTAATACTTCAAATACTTGTTGTTTATTCCTTTAAATGAAATTAAGAATTTGATAACACCCAAAGAGGATATTCGCACCTCACAAAAGTTTATCAATGATGAAGTTGAAGTCATGCGTATGTTGCATTTTACTGGGTTTGTTGACGTTTTTAAGTTTTGAAATCAACGCCCAAGAAAAATCAAAATTTGTCTCAATAGCTGGCGTAGTAAAGGACCAGGATGGTGGTAAATTACTCTCTGGCGTAAGTATTGCCAACGAAAAAGGGACCATTCTTTCATTGACCAATGAAAAGGGTTCTTTTGAGTTGAAAGTAATAGAAGGGTCTGTTCTCGTGTTCAGTTATGTATCGTACGAAACGCAACAATTGACAGCAAAATCCTCAACTGCGGTTGAGATTTTGATGACTTCAAAAGGGAAAGAATTGGAGGCCGTGTTTGTAACCACTGCATTGGGTATTACCAAAAAACAAAAATCATTGGGGTATTCACTGCAACAACTGGGCAGTGAAGATGTTTTGGATGCTCGTTCTAACAATTGGTCAAGTGCACTTTCTGGAAAGGTTGCTGGCCTTAATTTACTCTCTGCAGGATCAGGCCCTATGAATACCACAAGAATCAGCCTTCGCGGGGATGCATCAATGAATCCTGACGGCAACTATGCACTGGTTGTAGTTGACGGAGTTCCTATAAATAATTCCATGGCAACATCAGGCGTTAACAATGCATATGGTGCAGGATCTGGAAATGATATTCCAGTGGATTTTGGCAATGCTGTTTCTGATTTGAATCCAGACGATATTGAAAGTATTTCTGTTTTAAAAGGGCCAGGAGCAACGGCATTGTATGGCAGCAGAGCAGCCAATGGCGCCTTGCTCATTACAACAAAATCTGGTGCTAGAAAAGAAAAAGGGCTGGGTATTTCTTATAGTTCAAACGTTTCTATTCAGAATGTTCTCAACTGGCCCGATTACCAATATGAATATGGTCAGGGGACAGGAAAGGTTAGGAATGCAGCAGGAGAGTTTTTTTATTCTTATGGTGCAACTGCCGATGGGGCAAGTACAAGTGGAACGAGCAGTGCATTTGGTCCTAAATTCAATGGTCAAAATTATTATCAGTACGATCCAACTGTTCAAGGGGCCGGTGCTGCTAAAACGCCTTGGGTTCCGTATAAGAATAATATTACTGACTTCTGGAGAACAGGCTCAACAATAACCAACAGCATTTCTCTTGATGGTAGCACAGATCGTTCTTCTGGTAGGATAGCACTCACCCATTCAAAAAATGAATGGATCATGCCCAATACTGGATTTGAAAGGGTAACTGCTTCAACCAGTTTTTCATCTAAAATATCTGAAAAAATCAAGATCAGTGGTAAGGCGAATTATATCAATAAAAAAAGTGACAATGTTCCTGGTACTGGTTATAACAATCAATCCATTGCCTATTTCATGATTTTTCAGAATCCCAATGTTGACCTGAACTGGTACAGGGATATCTGGAAAAAGGACCTTTACCAGGTTGATCAGATACATCCTTTCAGTTCTTTCATCGATAATCCTTTTTTGATTGCTCATGAAATGACCAATAGTGTAAACAGCAATTCTTTCTTTGGAAATATTACAGCAAATATTGCCATTGCAAAAAATCTTGATTTGTTGTTAAGGTCCGCGCTGACAACTTCATCTGAAAAAAGGGAGATGCGCAGACCATTTAGTTCTGCAAATTTTTTGAGGGGATATTATAAAGAGCAGCGATTGACAGATCTGGAAATGAATTCAGATTTCCTTTTTTCCTATAAAAAGAAATTTGGAAAAGACATTGAATTGAGTGCCTCAGCAGGTGGAAATACAAGAAACAATGACAATACACGCGCGGATGCCTACGTAGATGGATTGGTCATTCCAGGTGTTTATAAATTGGCCAATGGCTTGGGTCAATCTATCATTACTACGTACGATAGAAAAAAAGTAGTCAATAGTTTTTATGGGACAGGCTCAATAGGGTTCAAAACTGCCTATTTTCTTGATTTCAGCGGTAGAAACGATTGGTCTAGCACGCTTTCACTTAAGAATAATTCATTTTTTTATCCATCCGTTAATGCAGCAGTTGTGCTGACTGATCTGATGAAACTGCCAGCATCCATTTCATTTGCCAAACTCAGGCTTTCTGCGGCGCAGGCAGGAAACGATACTGAACCATATAAAAATCGCAGGTATTATACCGCTACTGAATTCGCTGGTTCTGCTGTAGTTCCAACAATCTTACCCAACTATAACTTGAAGCCAGAGATTTCGACGAGTTATGAATTGGGTCTTGACCTTCGGTTACTGAAGAGCAGATTAAACTTTGATTTAACGGTATATGAAAACAGAACCAAGAACCAAATCCTTGATGTTCCTTTGGATCCTACAACAGGCTATACAAGAGCTGTTTTGAATTCAGGATTGGTGCGAAACAGGGGTGTTGAAGTAATCGTAAATGCTAAACCAATAAGATCAAAGAATTTCAAGTGGGATGTCTCAATCAATTGGGCCTTGAACAGGAACAAGGTATTGGAGCTTGCTGAAGGCATGGATGGTAAGCAAGACATTGGATATGGTGGAAATGCCACTTTGCAAGCCAGGGTTGGCGGTACTACTGGAGATATTTATGGTTTTGGATTTGTCCGTTCACCTGAAGGGAAAACTGTTTACACTTCCATTGGCCTTCCAGCACGTCCTGCCGACATTCAATACATTGGCAATGCTTATGCTGATTGGAAAGGTGGGTTAAAAAATGAGTTCACTTACAAAGAGATTAAGTTTTCAATCTTGCTCGATGGACAGCTTGGTGGAAAGATTTATTCTCAGACACACCATAAAATGACCGAGCAGGGTAAATTGATGCATACCCTAAAAGGGCGGGAAGAAAACTTTATCATTGGCGATGGTGTGGTATTGAATGCAGCCACTGGAAAATATGATGTAAACACAATTAAAGTCCTTCCTGTTGATTATTATGCTGATTACTACAGAAGGGCAAATGTTGAATCAAATACCTTTGATGCATCTTTTTTGAAGCTGAGGGAAATGAGGCTTGAAAAGTCTATACCACAAAGGGTATTGGGTAAAAGTTTTATAAAGCAGGCCTCTTTTGCAATCTATGGAAGAGACCTATTGATGATAAGCAATTTCCCCATGTTTGATCCTGAAACTGCAGCCCTCAATGGCTCAACGTTATTGCCGGGCGTAGAGATGGGGCAGATGCCGTCTACAAGAACCATTGGATTGAATTTGACTTTTAAGTTTTAATGCAAAGAAAAAATTATAAATAATACACATGAAAAGGAATTTACTCTATTTACTTTTAATCGTAGCGGTAATATTCAATACAACTTCCTGCACAAAAGATTTTGAAAAAATCAATATCGACCCCAATAGAATTGATCAAATCAGTCCTGGAACCTTGCTCAATCCGATTATCTTTAACATGGCCAGCTTTAACATGCAGCGGGCAGATGCCATTACATTCAATTTGATGCAGGTGGCGCTTCCATATCCTAGTGCCAGTGGAGGTATCCATCGCTATGATATTCAGGAGTCAACAGGAAACAGTGCTTGGTCTACCTCCTATCTTCAGCTAAACAATGTTCGTGAGATGTACAACAAGGCTGTTCAGGCCAATGATCCCAATTACAAAGCAATCGCCTTGATATTGAAATCATGGATCTATGCTAATTTAACGGACTGCTTTGGTGATGTACCCATGGAAGAGGCTGTATTGGGTGACGATTATATTTGGCATCCCAAATTCAATACGCAGAAAGAGGTTTATGCAAGAATGATCGCTGATTTAGATACTGCGAATACAATATTTAATACTGGAAAGTCAATGCTTTATGGTACTGATATCCTTTATGCAAACAATGTATCGAAATGGAAAAAGTTTTCAAACTCTTTGAAAATGAGGATTCTCTTGAGAACTTCAAAACGGGCAGACTTTAATGCGTATGCAGAAATTCGCAAGATGATCGATAATCCCACCACTTATCCTGTTTTTTCTGCCAACGATGATGCAGCGGCATTAAAGTTGACAGGAATTACACCACTCGCTTCCCCTTGGGGGAGGCCTGTAGATTTTACCTCCTACAGGGCTGCTGGTAAGTTTTTCTTGGATAGCCTCAATTCAACCAATGATCCGCGCAGGCCTAAATTCACGACTATGGCAAGAAATGCAGCGGGATCAGCTACAATTGGTTACCAGGGAATTCCAAGTGGTTACAATGCCAGTACAGCTACCTTCAGTTTTATTCCATCCAATGTTAATCAGCTGTTGGTGACTGCCTCAGCCACAGCACCTGTGTACTGCCCATTGATGACGTATGCCGAAGTTGAGCTGATCAAGGCCGAGGTTGAATTGGTCTACAGTAAAAACACTGCTGCAGCAAAAGCTGCATATGAAAAAGGCGTTAAAGCTGCTATCGAGCAATGGGGTCTTGTTGTTCCAGCTGATTATTTCACCAATGTGAACGCATCATTCAACAATAGTTTGCAGCGCATCATGATACAAAAATATTATGCATTATATTTTGTTGATTATCAGCAATGGTTCGAGGTCAGGCGTACCGGATATCCTGTGATGCCCAAAGAGAGCGGTATGTTGAACAACAAAGTCCTCCCTGTGAGGTTCAAGTATCCAATTGTGGTAAGATCAAATAACCCAGATAATTACAATAAAGCTGTACAATCTATTGGTGGAGACGATTTTAATACTAAACTTTGGTGGGAGAAATAATTTAACCTGACAATCTGAAACAATGAAAAAAAATATTTTTAGTTTTTTTATAGCAATCCTGATTTTTTCAGTGTTGAACGCACAGCAGATGCAGCCACAGGTTACCCTGCCCAACGGCTGGAAATTAAGTCCTGCGGGAAAATCATTTGGCTTGGGAGACCTTCCCCTGAACCTTGCGATCAACAAGTCGGCAACATTCATGGCAGTAACCAACAATGGCCAGAGTACGCAAAGCATTCAATTGATTGATATCAAGGCTGAAAAAGTCGTTGATTCAGTCAATATAGAAAAATCATGGTATGGACTTGCCTTTTCTTCGGATGATAAAACTTTTTACGTTTCTGGCGGTCATGACAACAGAATCCTGAAGTATGAAATCCAGCAGAGAAAACTGAAACGTGTTGACAGCATTGTATTGGACAAGCCATGGCCAGTAAGGGTTGGTCCTTCCGGGATTGCAGTTGATGATGCCCGGCAGCGTCTTTATGTTGTGAGCAGAGAGAACAAGGCTTTTTATACCATCGACCTGAAGTCCAATAAAATTATTGGACAATTGGGTTTGGATGCTGAAGCATACGATTGTAAACTCTCCACCAGTGGAAAAGAGTTGTACATCAGTTGCTGGGGATGTGATAAGTTACTGGTTTATGATCTTGTAAACGGAAGCTGGAAAAGACCCATTACTGTGGGAGATAATCCCAATGAAATATTGCTTTCTTCAAACGGTAAATTGCTCTACGTGTGCAATTCCAATGACAACACTGTATCGGTGGTTGATCTTTCAAGCAAGCAGGTCATTGAAACATTGGATGTAGCATTGTATCCCAACTCACCCAGTGGATCTACTACCAACAGTCTTGCATTGGATACAAAGACCAGGCGCTTGTATATCGCCAATGCCAATAACAATTGTATTGCTGTTTTTGATGTAACAACTCCTGGTAAAAGCATACCCAAAGGATTCATTCCTGTAGGATGGTATCCTACTTCGGTCCGCTTTGTCAACAACAAATTGTGGGTAGCCAATGGAAAGGGAATGAGTTCCCTGCCCAATGCATTTGGTCCTTCTCCCATCAGGAAAAGAGAAGAGGTGATTCATCATGGATTTGCAACCAAAGACCCTTCGCAGGTCGAATACATTGGCGGTTTATTCAAGGGTACCATGAGCGTAATCAAGCCGCCTACGCAGCTTGAGCTTGACATCTATACAAAAGCTGTTTATAGAAATAGTCCATATTCTACTCAAAAAACAGCATTGGCAGATGCAACGGCACCTGGATTTCCCATTCCGGTTACGATGAATAAAACTTCACCCATCAAACATGTTTTCTATATCATCAAGGAAAACCGCACCTATGACCAGGTATTGGCAGATGTCAAGGGTGGCAATGGGGATACATCCTTGCTGTTGTTTGGCAAGAAAATAACCCCCAACCAGCACGCGATTGTTGAGTCGTTTGTGTTGCTGGATAATTTTTTTGTGGATGCAGAAGTGAGCGCCGATGGACACAATTGGAGCATGGGGGCATATGCTACAGATTATCTTGAAAAGACTTGGCCAACAAGTTATGGTTCACGTGGAGGGACCTATGGCGGTGAAGGGGAAAGGGAGATTGCCAACAACAAAGGTGGGTTTATTTGGAACAATTGTTACCGCTATGGCGTGACCTTCAGGACCTATGGTGAATTCATGGCAGACAGCAAGCCAACGCTTCCCATTCTTGAGAACAACAATTGTGCAAGTTTTCCTGGCTATGGGTTGACCATCGCTGACACCACTAGGTTCAGGTTTTGGAAACATGATTTTGATTCTTTGTTGTCCATCAACAAGGTGCCGCAATTCAATACCATCCGTTTTGGCAATGACCATACTGAGGGGATAAGATTTGGGCGACCTTCTCCATTTGCGCATGTTGCAGACAATGATCTTGCAGTTGGTCTCTTCATCGAGGCACTTTCCAAAAGCCCGATATGGAATGAATCAGCTGTATTTATACTTGAAGACGATGCACAAAATGGAGCAGACCATGTAGATGCACACAGAAGTACTGCCTATGTTGCAGGAGGTTTTGTGAAGAGAGGCTTTGTCGATCATACGCCCTATACAACAACTTCGATGCTAAGGACCATGGAATTGATCCTTGGAATGGGCCCCATGACACAGTATGATGCTGCTGCAACACCGATGTGGAGGTGTTTCGATTCAACAGCAAAACCTTTTCCATTCAAAGCAATTGTCCCTTCCATCGATTTGAAGCAAAAAAATACAGCGAGAAATGAATGGCAAAAAAAGTCTGAGCAATTCAATTTTGCAAAGGAAGACAGCAACAATGATATTGAGTTCAATAGAGTTCTCTGGCATGGGATAAAAGGGGATATACCTTTTCCGGGTCCACGCAGGTCAGCTTTTTTGACAGTTACCAATACAGAAAAAGACTAGTATGATTTTTATGGGATTTGATGCAATTGTAATTGGAGCGGGAATCGTTGGATTGGCAACCTCCAGGGCATTGGCTGTGAGAGGTAAAAAAGTGTTGGTGATTGATCGCAGCTCCTTTGCAGTAGGAGCCTCTATCAGAAATTTTGGTATGATCTGGCCCATTGGTCAGGCTGATGGTAAAATGTACGAAAGGGCAATGTTGTCCCAGTCCATCTGGAAGGAAATCGCTGCAGCATCGGGGATATGGCATGATCCGGTAGGGTCTTTTCATCTTGCTTATTCCGATTTGGAAATGGAAGTATTGGAGTCGTTTCGCGACTCGGTTAAAAATACAAGGAACTATACCTTGATGTCTCCACCTGAAGCCTCCGTGCATTCAACGTCAATTGTTCAAAATGGACTTAAAGGTGGTCTCTACAGCCCTGATGAGATGATTGTTGATTCACCAACAGCCATCAAGGCTTTACCAGCTTTCCTCCACCAACAGTATGGTGTGGAATTCATTTGGGATACCCATGTTCAGCAGGTGGAAACCGGAAAGGTGTATAGTGGAAACAAGGTTTTTGAAGCTGACGAAATCTATGTTTGTAACGGGCCAGATTTTGAAAATCTTTTTCCGGAAACATACGCCGCTATACCCATAACCAAATGCAAATTGCAAATGATGCGTATGGGGGTACAACCCAATGGATGGAGGATGGGACCTTCTCTTTGCGGAGGATTATCACTAACCCATTATGCCAGTTTTTCGGCTGCAGGAGAACCATTGCAGCGTTTAAAGCAGCACATTGAGGAAACAATGCCTGATTATGTTAAATGGGGGATTCATGTGATGGTTTCTCAGAATGCATCAGGAGAATTGATTATTGGAGATTCTCACGAATACGGGCTTACCCATGATCCTTTTGAGAAGTCATTTATCAATGAGTTGATCTTGAAATACCTGTCTGGTTTCGCAAGGTTCCAAGAGGAAAAAATTACGGTGAACTGGAATGGCGTTTATGCCAAACTAAAAGATGGCAGAACAGAAATTGTAACATCTCCAGTAGCCGGAGTAACCATTATAAATGGATTGGGCGGGGCCGGAATGACCCTTTCATTTGGACTTGCAGAGCAGTTGATAGCGGGTAATTATGTTCCTTAATCTTAAGTACACAATTAATTAAGAAATTTCTTGCATTCAATCAACAATAAGAAAACAATGTCTTTCTAGTTTCATGGGGTGAAAAAAGTCCTTTTTGCCTTCTTTCTGGCATTTTCTTTATTAGTTTGCTGGCTGCTTGTAGATCAGTATTTGCTTTGCCCTCGTTACAGTTTTGCTGATCCTCATCCTTTTCGAGGGGATAAAATCATCAATCCATACGAGGGTGCTGATTTTCAAGATGTTTCAACAGCCAATTTTCATGCCCATACAAAATCATGGGGTGGTTTGACCAATGGAAAGGGCAATTCATCTGATGTCTGGAAACGCTATGACAGCCTTGGACATACCTTTCATGCAGTTTCCCAATACCATTCAATAGACACTTTTAACAGGGAAAAGCAAAATTATGTTCCGGTCTATGAGCATGGCTACAATTTAAAGAAGACGCATCAATTGGTGATAGGTGCTAAACGGATTGTTTGGAAAGATTATATTTTTCCACAGACCCTGCACAATAAACAATTTATTTTGCATGAGATGGCGAAGGATACGGGCAATCTAGTTGTGCTCAATCATCCGGCAGTAAGAAGCGGGTACGATGTAAATGACTTAAAACTACTGCATTACTACGATCATATTGAGCTGCTAAATCCCTCTGCACAATCAATCTCACATTGGGATACTGCACTGACTGCTGGTAAGAAAATTTTTGTTCTAGGGAATGATGATAACCACAACATCTTTAATGACAATGCTATTGGCCGGTTCACCACCCTCATTTTTGGCGCCTCATTCGATAGCAAAAAAATGATAGACAAGATGAAAAAGGGTCAGAGTGTTGCCGTTTGGCTTCCACAAATCCACAATGAAACCCTTGCAAACAAACGCACAAAACTGCATAACCTGCGTTCTTTGTTTTCAGGCATATCTGTTGTCGATTCAATGTTGGCAATCAATTTAACCAAGGAGATTGCTGAAATAAGGGTGATTGGTAATCATGGACAACTCAAACTGAAGCAAAGAAATATCTCATCCCTGTCATTTCCCTTCTCTATCAATGATCCTTATTTAAGGGTAGAACTATCTACTGAAGATGGTACAATATTGTACCTGAATCCTATTTACAGGGATGCAGGAGATGGTGACCAAGGGCGAAATATGATGGCAACGAACTTTATCAGCCGTGACAGGTCAAATCCGCTGATGGAAAGTTTCGCATTGGCCTCTATGATAGGACTATTTGTTTCTGTTCGCAATGTAAGAAAGCGCAAGAAGATGAGTTTTAAGAACATGAATATTGATACAACCGGCATGAGCCTTGGATAAATTGATCTGATGAATGCAAGAAGTCTTGTGGTACTTTGTTTTGTCACTTTTCTAGTTCGAGGAACAATTGCTGCATTGCTTCCCCTGGGCAATGACGAGGTCTATTATATAATGTATGCACGTTTTCCTGATTTTCATTACTATGATCATCCCTTGCTGATTGGATGGGCCATAAAGCTTTCAACCTGGAATTTTAAGTTTCAGCATCCTTTTTTTTATCGGTTGCCTGCAATTTTACTTTCAATTCCTACAACTGTTTTTGTATATAAAATTGCAAGTGCCATCAGAAAGCCAAAAGCAGGATGGGTAGCTGCTTGCATGTTTTCTGCTTCATTTTATGGTTCCGTAATTGCCGGTGTTTTTGCAATGCCAGATTCCATAATGGTTTTTTTCTGGACATTTTCTGTTTTTATTGCCACCCATATTTTCATTTCAGACAAGCATAGGCCAGAAGACAAGAATGAATTGATTCTCTGGTTTGGCTTGGTTGTTGGATTGGCTGCTTTGGCCAAAATTCATGCTGTTTTTTTATGGATAAGTTTCATCGGATTTGCGATTTTTCGCAAACGTGAATTGTTTAAAAAATGGGAATTTTGGGTAGGGTTGGGGATTACCTCACTAGCATTCCTACCCATTTTACTTTGGAATTTTCAAAACGATTGGGTGCATTTTAATTTCTATGCATCCAGGGTTGGCACCCAATCTGGCTTCCGTCCAGACTTGTTTTTGAGGGAGCTCCTGGGCGAATTAGGCTATCAGGGGCCAATCGTGTTTTCGTGCATTCTCATCTTTGGCTTATTTAAGTCAGGAACTGCTGTAAAAAGGAATGAGAAATTCTTTTTGATGTGGATGGCATTTCCATTGATTTTTTTCATCTTGGGTTTGTCTTTATTCCGTGAAACATTGCCTCACTGGAGTGGGCCTGCATACGTATCCTTAATTGTGTTATCGTCCATCACAATGGTAGACATTCTAAAGGTTAAGAAAATTGGTATATGGATTTGGGGATCATTTTCTTTCATGCTGATTGCGTTGATATTGGGTATGATGCTCATTTTTTACTATCCTGGTACCATCGGTTCAACCAAGAATTCCTCAAACTACGGAAGTGGAGACTTTACGCTGGATATGTATGGCTGGGAAAAGTCTGGAAATCAAATAGCAGCTTATATTGGGAATAATCACCTGAATAACTTGCCAATGTATAGCCATCAATGGTTTCCAGCGGCACACCTGGATGAATATTTGTGCAGAAAAACTGGGAATAAATTGTTTGCTGTTGGTCCCATTGAGCAGATTCACCAATACAAATGGATCAATGCCAAACGTGGCGGTATTCCCACTTCTGACTCGGCGCTTTTTGTTGTGCCGAGCAATTATTTTCGTGATCCTGTTGGCCTATATGGAAATTCATTTGCTTCAATTGAGCTCCTGAAAAAGTTTCCACAATACCGGGGAGGGCGTTTGACAAGGTATTTTTATTTGTATTTAATGCACCAAAGAAAATGACACTCTTTTTGAATTCCGTAACTTGGGGATTCAAAAACAAAGGTCATGCAGTTTATCCGCCGCTTTTTTTTCATCAGCCATCTTTTCGTATTACTTGCTTTTTCCCTGAGCAGCTCATTTGCCCAGAAAAAGATTACAAAACCTGTTCTGCAGGAAAGTCCTCAAATTGATCTTGAATCCTATTTCAAGCCGGTGTTGTGGCGCAACCTGGGCCATACACGTGGTGGCCGTTCAGTGACAGCAACTGGAATAAAAGGAAACAACCAAACCTACTATATGGGTACCACTGGCGGTGGTGTTTGGAAAACAGAAGACGCTGGCCAGAGCTGGAAAAATATTTCTGATGGTTATTTCAAAACCGGATCAGTTGGGGCTGTTGCCGTTGCTGCTTCGGATCCCAACGTTGTTTATGTGGGAATGGGTGAGCACGCTCCCCGTGGTGTAATGACTTCCTATGGTGATGGTGTTTACCGCTCCACGGATGCAGGTAAGACCTGGAAACACCTGGGGTTGGAGCTCACGCGCCACATTGCCAATATCAGAATTCATCCATCAAACCCTGACGTCGTTTATGTTGCAGCACAGGGCGCCTTGCATGGCCCATCAAAAGAAAGAGGTATTTACAAAACCGAAGATGGTGGCAAGACTTGGAAACATTTGTTGTATGTGGACGAGAATACAGGTTGTGCTGATTTGAACATGGACATGAGCAATCCCAGGATTTTATATGCTGCCATGTGGGACCATCGCCGTTTGCCATGGGCCGTACAAAGTGGTGGCAAAGGATCTGGCTTGTACAAGAGTACAGATGGTGGAGAAACCTGGGAGAAAATCCAAAATGGTTTGCCCAAAGAATTGGGTAAAATGAGTGTATCCGTTTCTCTGTCCAATCCGAACAAGGTTTATGCATTGGTTGAGAGTGATACGCAGAAGGAGCAGGGTGGATTGTTTGTGTCCAACGATGCAGGATTCAACTGGACAAGAATCAGCAAGGATCATCGCCTGATTTCCCGTGCCTGGTACTACATTGAAGTTTTCGCAGACCCAGTAAACGAGAATACAGTCTATGTATTGGGTGCTGCCGGATTGAAATCTGAAGACGGTGGTAAAACCTGGAAAAACCTTGGTGGAACCCATGGGGATTATCACCAACTCTGGATCAATCCTGAAAACAACCAGAACATGGTGATTGCCAATGACGGCGGTGCTGCAATTACTTTCAATGGCGGCAAGATCTGGTCTGCACAGAACAACCAGCCCACTGCACAGTTTTACAGGATCAATGTTGACAATCTTTTTCCATATAATATTTATGCAGGTCAGCAGGACAATACTTCTGTTCGTATCGCCAGTCGCAATACCAGTGGTGGCAGCATTACCGAACGCCAGTGGAATTATTCTGCCGGTGGTGAATCTGCCTTTCTTGGCTTTGACCCCAACAACCCACGCTATGTCATGGGCGGAAGTTATCAGGGTACTATCGAGTTGCTGGATGCCAATACCAGCGAGGGTGTAGGTGTGATGGTTCATCCGGTGCAATACCAGGCCATGCAGCCCAAGGACATGCAATACCGCTTCAACTGGAATGCACCAATCCTCTATTCAAAGCATGAGAAAAATGTATACTACCATGCAGGCAACAGGTTGTTCAAGACCACCGATATGGGCAAATCCTGGAACCCGATTTCTCCTGATTTGACAACACATGATACCACCAAGATGGGCATCAGTGGTTATCCCTATACCAACGAGGGTGCAGGCGGAGAAAACTTTTGCACCATCACCTATGTGATGGAATCAGACAAAGAGAGAGGCGTGATTTATACAGGCAGCGACGATGGCTTGGTGCACATCACCAAAGATGGTGGAGCGAGCTGGACCAACATCACACCAAAGGATCTGGGCGAAGCACTGATCAATGCCATTGAAGTTTCTCCACATGATCCTGCCACTGTTTATATCGCTGCAAACAAATACAAGACCAATGATTTTACACCCTTTGCCTACAAGTCTACCGATTACGGTAAAACCTGGACCAAGGTTGTGAACGGGATTCCATACGGTGCCTTTTTAAGGGTGGTAAGGGAAGATGAAAGAAGAAAAGGCCTCTTGTTTGCCGGAACAGAAACAGGGCTGTACATTTCCTATGATGATGGTGTCAACTGGACAAACTTCCAGCGCAACCTTCCTGTAACGCCCATCACTGACCTGAAGGTGCACAAGGGGAATCTCATCGCCTCCACCCAGGGACGTGCCTTTTGGATCCTTGACGATTTGCAGCCCATCAGGAGCTTTGATCCTGCTGCCAATGACAAGGTGAGGTTATTGCCAGTGGCTGAAACCTTCAGGGTTTCCGGATACAGTATGTTTGATGGCAATGAGGAAGTGAAACAATCATATCCCATCACTACCGGGGCGAATCCCAGCACTGGTGCGGTCATTTACTATCAACTTTCCAATAACGCAGATTCCATCAAGGACCTAACGATTGAAGTCAGGGATCAACAGGGTAAGGTGCTCAGGACATTCAGCAACAAGGCCTTCGCAAAAGCCACTTCAAACAACAGCTACAAAGAAGAGCCCTTGCTGACAGTAAAAAAAGGACTGAACCGTTTCGTATGGAACCTCAGACGGCAGGAAATGCCCACCATTGATGATGTTTACATCGAGGGAAGCTATGGTGGTGGCAGGGCGGTACCTGGGATCTATGTTGTGGTGTTGAAGGTTGATGGACAGGAGTATTCCACCCCTATGGTGATCCAGCAAGATCCCAGGGTCAATGTAGGGCAGACTGATTTTGTTGAGCAGGATGAACTGCTCAAAAAATTGGAGCAGGATGTTACAGATATTCATGTTGCCGTCACGCGCATGCGCAACCTCTCAAAACAAATCAGCCAACTCAGTGCATTGGTTGAAAATGATCCTTCAAAAGCAGGGGTTGTCAAGCTGGGCAAGGAAATCAACGAAAAGCTGAAGGCCCTTGAAGATAAGCTCATTCAGCCCAAAAGCCAGTCCTATGATGATGTGATCAATTTTGTGAACAAGCTCAGTGCCAACATCATTTTTGTTCATGGAGAGGTCAATTCGAATGTACC